>DASPJU010000711.1:0-2449 GCA_035628475.1 Salinarimonas sp.
GCGCATCTGCCACTCCACGACGGTGGCCGGCGTGGCGAACACCTGGGGCTATGGGGCTCAGACCAACTCCTACAACGACATCCGCAACGCCAAGACCATGATCATCATCGGCGGCAACCCCGCCGAGGCGCATCCGGTCGCGATGCAGCACGTCCTGTCGGGCAAGGAGATCAACCGCTCCAAGGTCTTCGTGGTCGACCCGCGCTTCACCCGCACGGCCGCGCACGCCACCGAATATGTCCGCCTGCGCCCCGGCACCGACATCCCCCTGATCTGGGGCATCCTCTGGCACGTGTTCCAGAACGGCTGGGGGGACAAGGACTTTATCGCCAAGCGGGTCTACGGCATGGACCAGATCCGCAAGGAGGTCGAGAAGTGGGATCCCGCCACCGTGGCGGACGTGACCGGCGTGCCCGGCGAGCAGGTCCGGCGCATGGCCGAGGCCTTCGCCAAGGAGAAGCCCGCCACCCTCATCTGGTGCATGGGCTCGACCCAGCACACGGTCGGCACCGCCAACGTGCGGGCCAATTGCGTGCTCCTGCTCGCCACGGGCAATGTCGGCGCGCCGGGCACCGGCGCCAACATCTTCCGCGGCCACACCAACGTGCAGGGCGCGACGGATCTGGGCCTCGATATCTCGACCCTGCCGCTCTATTACGGCCTCGTCGAGGGCGCCTGGCGCCATTGGGCGCGGGTCTGGGAGGTGGAGTACGACTGGCTGCAGTCGCGCTTCGACGAGATCCCGGCCAAGGGCGGCCGCCCGGCCCGCTCGCGCAAGCAGAACATGGAGACCCCGGGCATCACCTCGACCCGGTGGTTCGACGCCAACCTCCTCCCCGAGGAGCAGATCGACCAGCGCTCGCCCATCAAGGCGATGGTCGTGTTCGGCCACGGCGGCAACACGGTCACCCGCATCCCCGACGCCAAGAAGGGCATGGAGAGCCTCGAGCTCCTGGTCGTGGCCGACCCGCATCCCACCACCTTCGCGGGCCTGCCGGAGCGCAAGGACGGCACCTACCTCCTGCCCATCGCCACCTCCCTGGAGATGGACGGCTCGCGCACGGCCTCGAACCGCTCCATCCAATGGGGCGAGCGGATCGTGAAGCCCGTCTTCGAGTCCAAGGACGACTACGAGGTTCTCTACGTCCTGTCGCAGAAGCTCGGCCTCGCCGACCGGATGTTCAAGAACATCAAGGTCGAGAACGGCATCCCCCTGGCCGAGGACATCCTGCGCGAGATCAATCGCGGCGGCTGGTCCACGGGCTATTGCGGGCAGAGCCCGGAGCGCCTCAAGGCGCACATGAAGAACCAGGCCAGGTTCGACCTGGTGACGCTTCGCGCGCCCGCGGACGTGGCCGATGTCGGCGGCGACTTCTACGGACTGCCCTGGCCGTGCTGGGGCAAGCCGGAGATCCGCCATCCCGGCTCGCCGATCCTCTACAACACCAACGTCCACGTGAAGGAGGGCGGCGGCACGTTCCGGGCGCGCTTCGGCATCGAGCGCCAGGGCGAGACGCTGCTGGCCGAGGACTCCTACTCGGTGGGCTCCGAGCTCACCGACGGCTACCCCGAGTTCACGCTCGGCGTGCTCAAGAAGCTGGGATGGGACCGGGACCTCACCCCGGAGGAGACGGCCCTCATCACGCGGGTCGGCGGCAACAACCCCGACGCCGTGAGCTGGACCACCGACCTCTCCGGCGGCATCCAGCGCGTCTGCCTCGACCACGGCGTCTCGCCCTTCGGCAACGCCAAGGCGCGCGCGGTGGCCTGGAACCTGCCCGACCCGATCCCGGTCCACCGCGAGCCGATCTACACCCCGCGCCAGGACCTCGTGGCGCGCTATCCGACCCGGCCCGACGAGCGCCAGTTCCGCCTGCCCAATATCGGCTTCTCGGTGCAGAAGGCGGCCGTGGACAAGAACATGGCGCGCGACTTCCCGATCATCCTCACCTCCGGGCGCCTCGTGGAGTACGAGGGCGGCGGCGAGGAGACCCGCTCCAACCGCTGGCTCGCGGAGCTGCAGCAGGACATGTTCGTGGAGGTCAACACCCGCGACGCCGCCGAGCGCGGCATCAAGGACGGGGCGTTCGTCTGGGTGCTGGGGCCCGAGAGCTCGTCCAAGGCGCGGGTCAAGGCCCTCGTCACCGACCGCGTCGCGCCGGGCGTCGCCTTCATGCCGTTCCACTTCTCGGGATGGTACCAGGGCGAGGACCTGCGCCGTCGCTACCCGCAGGGCACGGACCCGATCGTGCTCGGCGAGAGCGTCAACTCGGTCACGACCTATGGCTTCGATCCTGTGACCGGCATGCAGGAGACGAAGTGCACGCTCTGCCAGATCCGCGCCGTTTGAGGACGACACCATGGCCCGCATGAAATTCCTCTGCGACGCGGACCGCTGCATCGAGTGCAACGCCTGCGTCACCGCCTGCAAGAACGAGCACGACGTGCC
>DASPJU010000712.1:0-2226 GCA_035628475.1 Salinarimonas sp.
TGGGGTTCAGACGGCGCCGCACCACTTCCTCGGTGACTATCCGCGGCTCAAATGGGAGCGGTTCGCTCACGCGATCCCGGCGGACCTGCGTGGACGCACGGTGCTCGACATCGGCTGCAACGGCGGCTTCTACGCCATCTAGATGAAACGGCGCGGCGCCGAGCGGGTGGTCGCGGTCGATTTCGACGACGTCTATCTCGCCCAGGCCCGCTTCGCGGCGGAGGTGACGGGCCACGAGATCGAGTTCCGCAAGCTCTCGGTCTACGACGTGGCGCGCCTGGGCGAGCGCTTCGACGTCGTGATCTTCATGGGGGTGCTCTACCACCTGCGCCATCCCCTGCTGGCGCTCGACCTGATTTACGAGCACGTCGCCGGCGACATGATGATCTTCCAGTCCATGCAGCGCGGCTCGCGCGAGGTGGAGCCGGTGGCCGAGGACTACCCGTTCGAGGCGCGCGACCATTTCGACGCGGCGGGCTATCCGAAGATGCACTTCGTCGAGAAGAGCTATTCCAACGACCCGACCAATTGGTGGGTGCCCAACCGGGCCTGCACCGAGGCGATGCTGCGCTCCGCCGGCTTCGTGATCGAGGATCACCCGGAGGAGGAGGTCTATGTCTGCCGCCGCGGCGAGCGCCTGCCTTGGGTGGAGGCGGCCTATCCCGCGCGGGGGCCACAAGCATAACGCCTGTCATTCCGGGGCCGAGCGCGGCGAGGAGCCCGGGACCCACGACCGGGCGAGACGATCCGACTGGGACTTGCGTCCGCCTCGCAGGCCAGTCGTGGGTTCCGGGCTCCGCTCCGCGGCCCCGGAATGACAGCGGGAGAGGATCAAGAGGACCAGCCAATGATCGAAGCGGCCAAGATCTGGAACGAGCCCAACAACAAGTCGCACTGGGACCCCGAGATCGATCCGGGCTGGACCCTGTTCGCCAAGACCGCCATCGCGGCGGCGCAGGCGATCCGGGCCGAGGATGGGCATCTGCCGCGCGTGCTGGGCGGCATCTCGCCCATCGATCCCGCCTTTCTCCTCAACCTCGGGGGCCAGGGCGTGCTCGACCACGTCGACGTCGTCGCGGTCCACGGCTTCCCCCTCGACTGGAACCTCTGGCAGATCGGCGAGTGGCCGGCCAAGATCGACGAGATCCGGGCCGCGGTGCCCGGCAAGCCGGTTTGGGTCACGGAGGTCGGGGTCTCGTCCTTCGGCGCCGAGGAGGTGCAGGCCTGGGGCGTCAAGCGCACCGCCGAGCTCCTGATCGGCAAGGCGCCGCGGGTCCACTGGTACTCGCTCTACGACCTGCCCCGCGCCTGGGAGGCCACCACCCGCCACCGGGAGGCCGAGGGCTCCTCCTATTACCGGCACTTCTACATGGGGCTGCTTCGCGAGGACGGAACGCCCAAGCCCTCGCTGGAGGCCTACGCGCCCTACGCCGCCCAGATGGGCCTCTGCCAGTGGTTCCACTACGAGGACCACCGCCTGGACGAGGCGGTCGCCTGGATGAAGCGGCTGGGCGTCCGGCACCTGCGCACCGGCCTGTCCTGGGCCGACAGCTTCCGCCCCGACGCCGACCGCTGGTTCGACCGCATGATGACCGCGGTCCAGGACTTCGACGTGACGGTCACCTTCTGCTTCACGCCCGAGCACCTGGGCATCGCGCCCCACCATACCAGCCCTCCGAAGGACCCGATGCAGTTCGCCGAGTTCTGCGCCCGCATGATCCGGCGCTACGGCGCGCGGACCAGCGCGCCGGCGGTCGCGGCGGAGTAGGGCACCCCGTCATTCCGGGGCTCGGCGCAGCCGAGAGCCCGGAATGACGGCGCCGGAGGTTCGCCTTCCCCGAAAAATCCCCTAATGTTCCCTCCGTCCCGAACCCGGAGGAGACCCGACCCGATGATCCGCGCCGTCGTCGCCGCGCTCGCCCTAACCCTCGGCCTTGGCACCGCCCAGGCCCAGGAGCGGGTGGTCAACGTCTACAATTGGTCGGACTATATCGACCCGAAGATGCTCGACCTCTTCACCAAGGAGACGGGCATCAAGGTCACCTACGACACCTACGACAACAACGAGATCGTCGAGACGAAGCTGCTGGCCGGCAAGTCGGGCTACGACGTGGTGGTGCCCTCGGGGCCCTTCCTCCAGCGCCTCGTCAAGGCGAACGTCTTCGCGCGGCTCGACAAGGCGAAGCTGCCCAACCTGGCGAACCAGTGGCCCGAGATCGCGGGGCG
>DASPJU010000713.1:0-4662 GCA_035628475.1 Salinarimonas sp.
CCGGAGAGCGTGGGATCCCAGACCCCAGGAGGGACTTTCTTCCCGAGCTCCCAAGCCCCTTCCACGAACTCCCGAGGGACGTTCTTCGCCTCGACCACGTAGAGCGCCTGCTTCAGGTTCCGAGCATGCGGAGAGACGAACATCGTCCGCTCGTCGAGCGGGTCGAACATCGGCTCTCCCTTCCCCCCGGAGAGCGTCTCGTCCCACGGGATCTCCGCCCATCCGATCCCGGTCACCGCCGCGGACCTAACGGGGTGCTCGATCTCGCTTCGCGCCCCGGAACGGTCCCAGACCACCTGCAGCCACTTCGAGAGGAGCTTCGCCTTCTCGCGGTACTCCTGCCGGCGCGCGTAGCAGTCGGGCGGAACGAGGATGTCGATCACGTGACCGACGAAGGTCTCGATGGAGGAGAAGACCTGATTCACCGCCGCGCGGCTGATCGTCTGGACGATCTTACCCGAGTAGTGGTCGCTCTCCCAAAGCTTCCACCAGCGCGGCCAGTGGCGATCCCGGACCTGGCGGAAACGCTTCGCGTCCTGAAGGCACTTCCACGCGAGCTTCGCCTTCTCCCGGTCCTCCTGCGGGATGTCGAGTCCGGGATACCCCAGCGCGGCCTTCTGGAGAGGCAGATCCTTCGCGCCTTCGGGAGTGAACTGGGCTTCCATTACGGCGAGATGCGGATGTCACCCCCAGCGCCATGCTGGAAGGACACCTCGCCCCCACGGAAGCGCACGCGGTTCTGGGCCGGGCGCTTCCTCACGTCATCGCGACTCGGCGTCGCGTTCCGGTCGTACTTGAAGAGCTTCGCCCCTTGGCGAATGATCGACCCATCCGGACGCCGGCGGGGAAGCCCGGTCCTCTGGTCGATCGACGGCTTCCCGAGATCGTTGTTCCCGTCCAGGAACTTCTGGAGCTCCCCGCTGTCACGGAAGGGAGCCTGATTCGGGTCTCGCTGATCGTGCTCGCCGAAGGCGAACTTGACGGTGTTGTACATGGACCCAGGAACCGTCGTGGACTTCGAGATGGGCGTCATGCCCACTACGGCCTGAGAGGGGATCTCGAGGTCAAGCGCCCGCGCCGCTCGGCCGCCACACTCGTTGCACTCGGTGTCCTTCACGACCTTCTTGGGGACTGTGTAGCGAAACACGGCGAACTCAAGAGGCTTCCCCGTCTCCGCGTCGTGGCAGGTCGGACACCGGAACATGTACTGCGGCATCAGCGTAGCCCTTCCCTCGAGCGCATCCGGTTTCTGAGGTAGTGCGCGGCGTTTCTCCGCCGAGCGCCCATCCGCGCGTCCTCCATCCGGTCCATCCGCTCGTCCTGGGCGGCGAGCGACTCGTGAAGCGTGGGGATGAGCACCTTCTTCTCGGGCGCTTGGACTTCCTGGGGCGTCTGGTTCGGTCCCTTGCGGTACCTGTTGAAGGCCCCCGTGAGATCCTCCACGGCGCACACCGCGTAGCGGATGGCGTCGATGTGGTGGTTCATCCAGTCCACGGGGATGTCGTTGGTGTTGCGCTCCTTCCCTTCCTCGACGTCGTAGTGGTAGCGCTCGCACTCCTCGGCGGTCTGCTCGTGCTCAAGACCGATGATGAGTTGGTCGCGCTCCATAAGGCCCTGGAGGCACGCGAGCATGGGCTTGATCGTCGAGCGGTCGTTCTCCGCGTAGATGTCGATGTTGGGGAACACCTTCACCCCGGAGCGACGCAGATCCTTGATGTCGCTCGGCCGGCGCTTGTCGCAGTACCAGCGCTCCACTCCCCAGCGTTCCTGAGCCTCCAGGAAAAGCGGGGCGAGATCGTCCGAAGTCTGCTGCGTCTCGTGAAGCTCCCAGAGCTGGTACCAGACCCCGTCCTTCTTCCCCATCACCGTGCCGGCGTAGGCGTCGGTGAACCCAGGGTCGATCCCGCCCACGATCTTCTCGTAATCCTCCGCCTTCTCGCTCGGAGGCTCCTTCATGTGCTTCGTGCGGTCGAAGCTCGGGAACACGTAGCCGATCGCGTCGGTGAAGAGCCCTTCGAGCTCCTGCTTCGCGTAGTCTCGTCCGAAGAGCTTGCGAAGCCGGGCGATGTGGTCTTGATCGGCGTGCGGGTTGTCCGCGCTCGTCCAGGCGTGGACGGCGTAAAGGGGATGCCGCTGGCCGCCCCCGTAACCGCCGGGAAGGGCGATCAGGCGATAGGCCGCGTTCTTCCCGTGCGGGGTCGTTCCAAGGATGAACTTGGTCCGCGTCACGATCGCGCGGCCGAAGGCGTTGAGGACCGACTTCTCCTTCCACCAGGCGAACTCGTCGCCCACGATCAGAATCACGGTGTTCGCGGAGCGAAGGCTTTCCGGGTCGCTCTGGGTGCGGACCCGCAGCTTGAGGGGCATGGGATCGCTGGACTTGCAGCCCTCGACCATCGCGCGCGGGACGAGGTAATGCGTGTTCTTGTCGCCCCTCGTGAGGCCGAAGCGCTTGAGCTGCTTCTCGGTGAGGAAGAGGTCCCCGTTCCGCATCCGGAACGTCTCAAAGAGCGTCTCGGCGAGCTTGTAGTTCTTCGAGACAAGCCAGACTTCCGCGCAGGTGTTCCCCACCATCCCCGCGGGAAGCTCAAGCGGATGGTCCGAGAGGTAAAGCGCGGCGCGGGCGCCGTCGCACTCCCCGAGGGTCTTCCCCGCCTGAAGGCCGCAGAAGGCGGAGACGTACTGGAGGCGCGGATCCGCGCAGTCCCGGATGTAGTCGCGCTGCTTGGGGAAGTGGTCGCTCAGATAGGAGGCCGGATCAAGCGCGGCCGACACCATCAGGAGCGCGCAGGCGAACGCATTCACGCCTGCCTCCGCTTGAGATTCCAGTGGGCGATCCCGAGGGCCTGCTCGTCAGAGGTGCACTTGTAGACCTGGACATAGGTCCGGACGAGGTCGCAGAAGGTCTGCTCCGCCTCGGGGGAGATCGCGCCGCCCGTGTTCTGAATCCACTGGTCCAAGCGGATCGACACGAGCTGGAGCACGTCCTTGATCGTCTTGACCTTGTGCCGATGGCCGAGTCGATGGAACTTCCGCTTCGATCGGTTGGCCTTGCGCTGTTCTGGCGTGATGGCTGGATCGTGGATGTAGCAGTAGTCGCTGCTCTTCGAATGGTTCCAACCGCAAGGCTGCCCGTTCGCCTTGATCGCCTTGCAGAGATGCCCGCGGGCCGCGTTCGTGGCCCTGACCTTCTCGGCGTGCCCGGGGGGATGGTAGGGCTTGGACTCCTCGTCCGGGACGAGAAGAGGGATGCGCTCTTCGGGTTTCTGTTCGGCGCCCTGCTCGTCCATCGAAAGCTCCCAAGCGCGTACTTCTCGCGTTGGTCGCTTCCGAGCTCCCCTTGCGGGGCGGCTTGGATGGGCGCCTACTGGAAAATATTACGTTACGGCGTCCGTGAAATCAAGAACCCTTCGGGATTCCCGGGTTTGGCCTATCCTTGAAGATGCTCTCGAGTTCCCGCTCCATGATCCGTTCCTGCTCGGGCGTGAGCGTGTCGCCGTACTCCCGCCGGAGATCCGCCTTCGCCTTCTCGATCTGCTTGCGCTGCAGGACCGCCTCCTGGCGCCACGCGGCCATGCGCTTTTGGTGCTCCCGTTCAGCCGCCTTACGCGCGACGTACTGCGCGCCGCTCCAGAGAACGGCTCCGAGGACGACGCCGAGAGCTAACCCACAGACGAAACCGATCGCGATCACTGGACCTCCGCAAGGTTGACGTACGGCGCCCCAGCGATCTTGAGCCCTTCCCCGCAGGCGTTCCTGACTTTCTTCTTGTGCCGCGCGATCAGGATCTCGAACAGCGTCGCGAAGTTCTTGTAGGGCTTGGACGTGAGAACCTCCATAGGCCCCGCGGGAACGGCTCCACCCGGGAGCACCGCCATCGGCTGCCGATGGCACTCCGGATAGAAGCGCCCCCCCTTCCCGTAGCACTCACCCCACTCAAGCTCCGCGTGCGCCCCGTGGTCCTGCGCCTTCACCTCGTCGGGCCACTTGTCCGCGCCCGTTCCGCTCGCGTGAGTCACCCGAGGGCGCGTGTAGGCGAGATCCTGGCCGACAAGAATCGCCTCGTCAATGTCGAGAACCTCGCAGGCGAAGTTGAGCATGTGGTGGGAGACGCTATTCCCTCCCATCATGCAGAGCGTCTCCCCGAGGAGCTCCGCCATCTGCGCGTCCAGCATGCACACCTTCCGCCCCGGCCACGCCTTCACCGTCGCCGGCGCGCAGACGTTCGGATAGCAGAGGACCGTATCCCCCGTCTCGGTCAAGCCATCAAAGATCGCCGAGTCCCAGTCGAACATTTCGCAGGAGAACGTGTAGTCCACGCGAACCCCAGCGGCGCGGAGCTTCTTGTAGACGCGCCCGACGCAAAGGACGAGCTTCGACTCCTGGAGGCGCTTCAAGTTCTCGATCTCGTCGTCAAGGGACGGCCCCGCGGACACGAGAAGCGCCGCCTTCCCCTTCCCCGCGCCACGGAAGTCCGTGAGCTTGAGCGCTGGCTTGTGCTCGCACCCGAGGATGGCGGGCATGTTCTTCAGGCAGTTCGCGTCCGGGTTTACCACCTCCTTCAGGATGATCCCGCTTCGCGTGTCGAAGTGCATCAGGCTCGACGCCTTCGTGAGCAGCGTCTTGAACTGATCGACCCTGGGCTCGTTGTGCCGGATGAAC
>DASPJU010000714.1:0-3221 GCA_035628475.1 Salinarimonas sp.
TCCACGGCGAGCTTCCTGCCGCAGGTGCTGAAAGCCTGGCGGGAGGGCGATACCGGGGCGATCTCCAAGCGCATGTATCTCGTGACCGTGACGGCCTTCAGCCTCTGGATCGGCTACGGCTTCGTCATCGGCAGCGCCCCCATCATCATCTTCAACATCCTGAGCCTCATCCTCTCGAGCTCGATCCTCGTCCTCAAGATCCGCAACGACCGGCGCGCCTCCGCGGCGGCGCCGGCCCGCTTGCGCGCCGGATGACCGCCATGACCGACGCCGCCCTCAACCTCGACGACGAGCGTCCCACCGACATCATCGATCCGCGCGACGCGGCCGAGTCGGCGGGGCTCCTCTACGTTTCCGACGAGGAGCCCGGCATCCGCCGCCGCAAGGCGGGCAAGGGCTTCCTCTACCTCAAGCCCGACGGATCCCGGGTCACGGACGAGCGCACGCTCGCGCGCATCCGCTCGCTCGCCATCCCTCCCGCCTATGCGGACGTATGGATCTGCGCCAAGGCCAACGGCCACATCCAGGCCACCGGCCGCGACGCCAAGGGCCGCAAGCAGTACCGCTACCATCCCGCCTTCCGCGAGGTGCGCGAGAGCGCCAAGTTCGAGCACGTCATGGAATTCGCGCGGCTCCTGCCCGCCCTGCGCGAGCGCGTCGCCGCCGACATGGGCCGGCGCGGATTGCCTCGCGAGAAGGTGCTGGCCACCGTCGTGAACCTGCTCGAGCAGACGCTCATCCGCGTCGGCAACGACGACTACGCGAAGCAGAACGGATCCTACGGGCTCACCACCCTGCGCAACCGGCACGTCAAGGTCGACGGCAGCGCGCTTCGCTTCTCCTTCAAGGGCAAGTCCGGCAAGACCTGGAAGCTCGACGTCCGGGACCGGCGCGTCGCCAAGGTGGTGCGGGCCTGCCAGGACCTGCCGGGCCAGGACCTCTTCGCCTATGTCGACGAGGCGGGCCAAGCGCGCGACGTGACCTCGGCGGACGTGAACGCGTACCTGAAGGAGGTCACGGGCCGCGACATCACGGCCAAGGACTTCCGCACCTGGGCCGGCACGGTGCTGGCGGCGCTCGCCCTCGCCGAGTTCGAGGGCGTGGACAGCGATGCCGGCGCCAAGAAGAACGTGCGCGCCGCCATCGAGCGCGTCGCATCGCGGCTGGGCAACACGCCCACGATCTGCCGCAAGTGCTACGTCCACCCGGAGGTGATCACCACCTATCTCGACGGCGACCTGCTCCTCGAGATCAAGGAGGAGGTCGACCAGGAGCTCGCCGAGGGACTGGCGGGCCTCAAGCCCGAGGAGGCGGCGGTGCTCTCGCTGCTCCACGGGCGCTTGGCGCGCGAGACCGCGACGCCCGAGACGAAGCGGCGCGCGCCGGAGAAGCGCAAGAGCGCCGGGGCGCGCTCGTCCGGGCGGCGCTCCACCAAGGCGGCGTAGGCTCACCTCTCCCCGCCCGCGGGGAGAGGGCGCAAGCCCCCCTCGTCGGGGGCTTGCGCGAGCGCGGCAGCGCGAGGGTGAGGGGGCGTCTCAGGACGGAGTCCCCTCCTGAAACACCCCCTCACCCCCGCTCGCTTCGTTCGCTCGCTCCGGCTGCCGGTCCGCAGCCGGAGCCCTCTCCCCGCCCGCGGGGAGAGGGGATGACTGTCGCCATTGACGGCGCCGCCCGGTTCCTGTCGAAAGGGCCGCGCTCCCGCGACCCCGGAACACCATGCCCTTCCTTCTCGGCCCGGGCCTCGTCCTCGCCCTCGGCTCCGCCTTCTGCTACGGCTTCAACGTGGTGTTCGCCCGCATCGCCGCCGATCACGGCATCTCGGGGGCGAGCCTCGTGGTCTATCGGGCGGTGGCGATGCTCGCGATCCTGGTCGCGATCGCGCTGATCGGGCGGCGGTCGGTGCGGGTGGCGCCGGGCGAGCGCGCCACCATGGGGGTGCTGGGCCTGGCGAGCCTGGGGATCGGCACGGGCTATCTCTCCTCGGTCGCCTTCATCCCGGTCTCCGTGGCCGTGGTGATCTTCTACACCTTTCCCGTGCTCATCGTGCTCGCGAGCCCCTTCGTCGAGGGACGGCGGCTCACCGCGCCGACCCTGGGCGTCGCGGCGCTCGCCTTCGTGGGCGTGGTCTGCGTCGTGGGGCCGGGCATGGGCGGCCTCGATCCGCGCGGGGTGGCCCTGGCCCTGATCGCCAGCGTGTGCACCGCGATCCAGTTCTTCGCCGCCGCGCGCGCCGCCCGCACCACGGTGATCGCCAAGGTGTTCTGGATCAACCTCATCGTGATCCCCACCACGGCGGCGCTCGCCGCGACGCTCGGCGTCCTCAACCCGCCCGCCGATCTGGGCCTCGCGCCGCTGGCCGTCGCGCTCACCGTCGGCGGCTTCATCGTGGGCTTCGCCCTGCAGATGGCGGCGCTGGTGCGCTCCACCCCCGTGACGATCGGGCTCGCCTTCTGCGCCGAGCCCGTGGTCGCGACGCTGACCTCCGCCGCGGTGCTGGGCGAGCGCCTCGCCGCGCTCCAGCTTCTGGGCGGCGCCCTCGTTCTCGCCGCCATCGTCGGCAACGTGATGCTCGACCGCCGCCCGACGCCCGAACCCGCAGGGAACGCTCCATGACCCAGCGCCCGACGCCCATCCCGCTCACCGTGCTCACCGGCTTCCTCGGGGCCGGCAAGACCACGCTCCTCAACCGCCTCCTGGGCGACGAGGCGATGGCCGACACGGTGGTCATCATCAACGAGTTCGGCGAGATCGGCCTCGACCATCTGCTGGTCGAGACCGTGGACGAGGGCCTGATCCTCCTCTCGGCCGGCTGCCTGTGCTGCACGGTGCGCGGCGACCTCGTGGCGACGCTGGAGGACCTGCTGCGTAAGCGCGACAACGGGCGCATCACCCCCTTCCGCCGCGTCGTGATCGAGACCACGGGCCTCGCCGACCCCGCCCCGATCCTGCACGCCATCCTCTACCATCCCTACCTGTCGCTGCGCTTCGCGCTGGAGGGCGTGGTGACCGTGGTGGACGCCGTCAACGGATCGGCGACCCTGGACGCCCATCCGGAGGCGGTGCGCCAGGCCGCGGTGGCGGACCGCATCGTGCTCACCAAGACCGATCTCGCGGAGGCCGCGACCGCGGCGGGCCTGCGCGAGCGCCTAGCGCGCCTTGCCCCCGGCGCGGTCCTGGTGGAGGCCGCCGACGGCGCGGCGCCGGCCGCCGCCCTGATCGGC
>DASPJU010000715.1:0-7824 GCA_035628475.1 Salinarimonas sp.
TGGCCGACCAGCTCGCGGATGCGCCCTTCATCGCCGTGGCGGTCGACCTCTCGCCCGGCGAGGAGCGGCTCGGCGAGATGCTGCGCCTTGCCGTGCGCCGGCTGCTCGAGATCGAGCCCGGGGCGCGGCTCGCCTGCCTGCACGTGCTCAAGACCTCGCGCATCGCCGTCGACCTCATGGAGGACGCGCAGGGGCGCAACCTCCACCTCCAGCGCCTCGTCGAGCTCAAGGCCTGGGCCCATCCGCTGCGGAGCCTGTCGGGCCGCATCACCTATCAGGTGCTGGAGGCGCCCGACCCCGCGGCGGCGCTCGTCGACTATGCCCGCGCCAACCATGTCGATCACGTGGTGATGGGCGCCCGCGCCTCCTCGGCGGTGCGGCGCTATCTCGGCAGCGTCTCGGCCCAGGTGGTCGCCGAGGCGCCGTGCTCGGTCACGGTGGTGCGGGTGCCGGAGGGCGGGCGCAGCCGCTTCGCGCGGGAGGGGGAGGGGTGAGGAACGACGGGCGAGGCCGGGCAGCCACGCCCGACCTCGCCCGTCAGAGGCCTTCCGCGCAGGCGAGCGTCGCCCGCGCGAGCGTGGCGGTCGACCCGTATCCCTGTTGCGCCGCCCAGGCCTCGACGCGCGCCGCGATGTTCTGCGCCGAGTAAGGCCTGACACGCTGGAACGTTCGGGAGCCTGGGATGACAGCCACGACCATGGCGCTGCTGCCCGTGTCGAGCTCCTTTGCCTTCTGGTAGGACGAGGGCTGTGTCGAGACGCCGAGCAGAGCCATATTCAGCGCGACCGAGCCTTCGCCGATGCGCTTGCCATCGCCTGAGTCGCCGACGATCGCCGGAACGACCCGCCCCGTCGCCGGGTTGACCGCGACGACGAGGTCCCCGACCTTGGCGCCGAACGTGGTCAGCGGATTGGCGGACCCCCCGCGCAGGACGATGGCGGGAATGTAGCGCTGGTCCAGTTGATTTCGAACCTGGCATTCTCCTGCTTGCGCTGCGGGAAGGCCGTTCTTCAAGGCTGTGAGCGAGCCGAAATACCCCCGGTTCTCACCCGTGAGGACACAAGGCTTGCCCTGCCGAGCTGCGATCACGTTCTGCCAGGAGATCGTGTAGCCCGAGGGCACAGTCCACCCCGAGGACTTCCACCGGTTGAAGACCTCGATCTTCTCGCTCGTTTCTAAGCCGGTGCCTGAGGTGCGCCGTATGGTGATCCCGTTATCGATCCGGTTGATAGCGAGCGTCTGGCCGAGAAAATCGTCCGGGTGGTACGATGTAGGAGCTCCGTCGGTGTTGACGGCCAGAGGGGCGCGATAGACCGCGATGTTCGCCGAGCCGCCCAGGCCCGTAGCCCGCCCCAGCCGGACCCTTTCGTTATCTCCGGGGAAAACCTCCTGCTGAGCGACGGTGCATTGCAGCGTCTGGGCGTGGCCTGCTGCGGGAACGGTGAGCGCGGCGACAAAGGCAAGGGTGGTGCGCTTCATGGGTTGTCCTCCACCGGACGACAACCAAGCTTAACACATTCCCCGCACGTGAAAAGTGTGCTCCGATAACGCCTTGTCTCAACACGAGCCCATGGGTCGGCGGACCTGCCGCCCCCTCACCGCCCCCCGCGCCGCAGCAGGAACACCCCCTGCTCGCCCAGGAGGTTCCACACCCACCAGGGCAGGTTGACCCGCACCGGCGAGCCGCCGGCGTCCAGCGCCACCGCGCGCTCCATGGTGGCTCCCACGTCTCGGCACAGCGCCACGAAGTCGCGGATCGTGCAGAAATGGATGTTGGGGGTGTCGTACCAGGAATAGGGCATGTTGTCGGTGACGGGCATGCGCCCTTTCAGCGCCAGCTCCGTGCGCACCCGCCAATGGCCGAAATTCGGGAAGGACACGATGGCGCGCCGCCCGATGCGCAGCATGTGCTCCAGCACCCAGCGCGGCCGGCGCGTGGCCTGGATGGTCTGCGACAGGATCACGTAGTCGAAGGCGTCGTCGGGATAGTCGGCGAGGTCCGTGTCGGCGTCGCCCTGGATCACGGCGAGCCCCTTGGCGAGGCAGGCGCTGACGTTCTCGCGTTGGAGCTCGATGCCGCGCCCGTCGACGCCGCGCCGGCCCGTGAGGAGCGCCAGGAGCGAGCCGTCGCCGCAGCCCACGTCCAGCACCCGGGCGCCGGGCTCCACCATGCCGGCGACGAGCAGGTGGTCGGCGCGGGCGTAGAAGTCGTCGAGGCCCCCCGCGAGGGGCCGCCCGGGCCGGGCGCCGGGGGGCTCGCTGCCCTGGAGGAGCCCGCCCATCACGATGGCGGCGGGAAAGGCGCCCGCGGCCTTCACGGTGGAGCGGACGGTCCCGTCCCCTGCCGCGTCCCGGGATTCCTCGGCGTCCCGGCGCCCGGCCGCCGCCTCCGGCATGCCGGCGGGAGAGGGCTCGTGGCCCGGCGCGGCGGAGCCCGCGTCCTCGCTCATGCGATCCCCCGGGCGCGGGCGGCGCCTCCGATGAAGCCGCGCACGGCCGCGAACATGCCGGGCTCCTCGAGCAGGAAGGCGTCGTGGCCCTTGTCGGACTCGATCTCGACGAAGCTCGCCGAGGCGGCGGCGGCGTTGAGCGCGTGCACGATCGCCCGCGAATCGGAGGTGGGGAAGAGCCAGTCCGAGGTGAAGGAGATCACGCAGAAGCGGGTGCGCGCCCCGCGGAACGCGTTGGCCAGCACGCCCCCGTGCTCCGCCGCGAGGTCGAAATAGTCCATGGCCCGCGTCACGTAGAGATAGGAATTGGCGTCGAAGCGCTCGACGAAGCTGATCCCCTGATGGCGCAGATAGGACTCGATCTGGAAGTCGGCGTCGAAGGAGAAGGTGGGGGCGTCGCGGTCCTGGAAGCGGCGGCCGAACTTGCGGTGGAGCGCGCTCTCCGAAAGATAGGTCACGTGCGCGCCCATGCGGGCGACGCCCAGGCCCTTGCGGGGCCGCACGCCATGCTCGAAATAGCGCCCGCCGCGCCAGTCGGGATCGGCCATCACGGCCTGGCGCCCGACCTCGTGGAAGGCGATGTTCTGGGCCGAATGGCGCGCCCCCGTGGCGATGGGCAGGGCCGCGAAGACGCGCTCGGGATAGCTCGCCGCCCATTGCAGAACCTGCATGCCGCCCATGGAGCCGCCGATCACGGCGAACAGGCTCTCGATGCCGAGCCGGTCGAGGAGCATGGCCTGGGAGCGGACCATGTCCCGGATCGTCACCAGGGGAAAGTCGAGGCCGTAGGGGCGCCCCGTCTCCGGGTTGGTGGAGGCCGGGCCGGTCGTGCCCATGCAGCCGCCCAGCACGTTGGCGCAGATCACGAAGAAGCGGTCCGTGTCGACGGGCTTGCCGGGCCCGATCAGCGTCTCCCACCAGCCCGCCTTGCCCGTCACGGGATGGACGTTGGCGGCGTGCTGGTCGCCGGTGAGCGCGTGGCACACGAGCACCGCGTTGGAGCGCTCGGCGTCGAGCCGTCCATAGGTCTGGTAGGCGATCTGCCACGGCGCGAGGGCGATGCCCGCGTCCATGGGCAGGGGCTCGTCGAAGCGCATGACGGGGCTCGCCGGCCCGTCGACCTGGGCGAGAGCCTCCTCGGTGATGCGGGGGGCGGCTTTCATGGGGTGTGGACGGATCCTCGCGTGGGGCCGGGAGACTAGAGCCCGTCGGACGGTTTTGGAACCGCCCGAGCGGAGACCCGGAAGCCACGTCTCCGCGACGGACTCTAGCAGAAACCCTGCCTCGGGTATTGCGCGGGCGAACGGGCGTCAATGCGGCAGGGACGCCGGACCGCGCGGGGCGCTTCTCCCCTTCGCGCGGCCCGGCTTTGCGCTACAACGGCGGACCCCTCCGCAGCGAGCCCGCCCATGCCCGACGCCCCCACGCCTCCCGCCCTCGCGACCCTGCGCAGCGAGATCGACCGCATCGACGAGGCGGTGCACCGGCTCCTCATGGAACGGGGCGAGATCATCGAGCGGCTCATCGCGGCCAAGGGCACGCAGGATTCGGGCTCCGCCTTCCGGCCCGGCCGCGAGATCGACATCATGCGCCGGCTGGCCGCGCGCCATCGCGGGCTCCTGCCCCTCGACACCGTGGAGTCGATCTGGCGGGTGATCATCGCCACCTTCACCTATGTCCAGGCGCCCTACGCGGTCCACGCGGACGTCTCGGGCGGCGACGGGCCGATGCGGGACTCAGCCCGGTTCCACTTCGGCTACACGGTGCCCTACGTCGCCCATCCGAGCGCGGGAGCCGTGATCGCGGCGGTGGCGGCCTCGCGGGGGGATCTGGGGATCTTCCGCCTCGACCAGGGCGCCTCGGCGGGTGCCTGGTGGCGCGACCTCGCGGGGGAGGGAGCGCCGAAGGTGATCGCGCGGCTGCCCTTCATCGAGCGGCCGGGCCACCCGGCGGGCACGCCCGTCTTCTGCATCTCCAAGCCGCTGGCCGACGCCGCCGTGCGCGACGTCGTGCTCTACGCGGCGCGCCTGGAGCGCTGGCGCGAGGCCGGCCGGGGCGCGCTCGCGGCGCTCGCCGGCGAGGTGGTGGCGAGCGCGGGCGCCGCGGGCGGCCTCTCGGCGCTGCTCGCCGTGCCCGGCCGGCATCCCCGGGAGGCCGTGGAGGGCGCCCTGCGCGCGGCGGGCCTGGGACCCGCCCCGCTGGAGGAGGTCGGCGGCCACGCGGAGCGGTTCATGGTGGGGTGAGGGCCGTCGTTCCCGGCTCTCCGCTTCGCGGAGTCCCGGAATGACAGCTGTTACCCCAGCCGCTCCGCCACGAGCGTGCGCAGGGCCCGCAGGTCCTTCACGAAGCCCCGGATGCCCTCGGCGAGCTTCTCGCTCGCCATGGCGTCCTCGTTGAGGCGGAAGCGGAAGGCGGGCTCCTCGAGCTCGTCGAGGGGGACGCGCGACAGCGCGAATTGGGGCGCGTCCGGCGACAGGCGGCGGGGGAGCTCGCCCTCGTCGGCCGCGAGCGCGTCGAGCAGCGCCGGGGAGATGGTGAGCCGGTCGCAGCCCGCCAGCGCCTCGATCTCGCCCGCGTTGCGGAAGGAGGCGCCCATCACCACCGTGGGGATGCCGTGCCTCTTGTAATAGGCGTAGATGCCGCGCACCGACACGACGCCCGGATCGGTCTCGGCCGTATAGGGCCCCCCGCCCGCCTTGACGTGCCAGTCGAGGATGCGCCCCACGAAAGGCGAGATCAGGAAGGCGCCCGCCTCCGCGGCGGCCGCCGCCTGGATGAACGAGAACAGGAGCGTGAGATTGCAGTCGATGCCCTCGCGCTGGAGCATCCCGGCCGCCTGGATCCCCTCCCAGGTCGAGGCGATCTTGATGAGGATGCGCTCGCGCCCGATGCCCCGCGCCTCGTAGAGCCCCACGATCTCCCGCGCCTTGGCGGCGGTGGCGGCGGCGTCGAAGGAGAGGTCCGCGTCCACCTCCGTCGAGACCCGGCCCGGCACGATCCGGGTGAGCTCCGCCCCGAAGGCGACCGACAGTCGGTCGCAGGTGGCCGCCACCACGGCCTCGCGCGAGCCGCCCTGGCCGCGCGCCCAGGCGAGCGCCTCGTCGAGGATCGACGCGGAGGCCGGGTCCTGCACGGCTTTCAGGATGAGGGTGGGGTTCGTGGTGCAGTCCTGGGGCTTCAGGCGGCGCACCGCCTCGAGGTCGCCGGTATCCGCCACCACGACGGTCATGGCGCGCAGTTGCTCGAGCTTGCTGGGCATGGCGGGGATCCGGGGCTTTGCAGCGGGGGTTTGAGGCGGTCGGGAGGCCGACGGATCAGGCCGCGGAGCGCGCGCCGAGCCTGGATGCGATCGTGGCGGGCGGTCGCTCGAGCTCGATGGGCATTCCGGAGTCCCGTTCGTCGGGCCTCAAGGTAGGAGGCGCGAGGCCTGGGCGGAAGGCCTCAGGCCTCGTCGCGAAAGTAGGGCTCCACGGCGCCCTTCAGCTTCACCGTGACGGGATTGCCGAAGCGGTCCTTGGCCTTGCCGGCGGCGACGCGGATCCAGCCCTCGCTGATGCAGTACTCCTCGACATTGGTCTTCTCGGCGCCGTTGAAGCGGATGCCGACCCCGCGCTGGAGCGCCGTCCCGTCGAAATGGGGGCTGCGGGGATCGTTCGAGAGGCGGTCGGGCGGCGCGTCGGTCATGGATCGGGTCTCCTGTGCGTGGGTCGAGGGATAAACGCGAAGCGACGATCGCACAAACGCGGCGCCGCCGCCCTGGCGCGCGGGCGCGTCCGTGGTATGGCAGGCGCGACCGTCGTCCCCTGCCAGCGGAGGCCTCCATGACCCTCACCCTCTACGGCGTCCTGCGCTCGCGCGCGTCCCGCAACGTGTGGCTCCTCAACGAGCTCGACGCCCCGTGCGAGCGCGTGCCGGTGATCCAGGCCTATCGCCTGCCCGACCCCGCGGCCCCGGACGCGCCGCTCAACACCGCCTCGCCCTCGTTCCGGGCCGTGAACCCCAACGGGCTCGTCCCGACCCTGCGGGACGGGGACCTCACCCTCAACGAGTCGCTCGCGATCAACCTCTACCTCGCCAAGAAGCACGGCGGGCCGCTCGCGCCCCGGGACCTCGCCGAGGACGGCTTGATGACCATGTGGACGATCTGGGCCGCCACCGAGTGCGAGCCGCACACGATCCAGATCCTCTATCACCGGGTCGGAAACCCGACCGTGACCCCCGACCCGGCCAAGGCCGAGGCGGCGGTCGCGGCCCTGCGGCGCCCCTTCGGCGTGCTGGAAGCCGCGCTCGCGGAGGGCGGCGGGCACCTCGTCGGGCGCCGCTTCACGGTGGCCGACATCAACCTCGCCGAGGTGCTGCGCTACGCCCAGGCGGCGCCCGAGCTCTTCGCCGGGTTCCCCGGCGTGAAGGCCTGGATCGAGGCCTGCCAGGCCCGCCCGGCCTACAAGGCGATGATGGAGGCCCGCAACGCGGAGCCGGCGTGAGAGGACCCGCCGCGGCGGCATGCGGCGCGGCGGGTCCTCTCGGGCTCTCCGCAAGAGGAGGGATCGCCGGCCCATCCTCCGCGACCTCCGAAGGTGAGGCGACACGGGCGTGCTCCCACTCTCCCTCCTTGTGGGGGAGATGCCCCGAAAGGGGCAGAGGGGGGCGCCGGTGCGCAGCAGCGGCGCCGCGACAGACCGATCAGCCGTGAGCCTTGCAGAACGCGTGGCGCGGCGCTGGCGCGCCGCACCCCCCTCTCCATCTCTCCCCCACAAGGGGGGAGAGGGATCACCGGCATCGGCCGTGGAGGTCTGCTGGTCGGCTGTGGAGATGACGCGCCTGTGCGCGCTTCGGGAGCGGCCCATGGCGACTGCGCCGGGACCGTGGCGGGGAGCGGGATACGTGGGACGGCCGCGGGCTCGCGGTTGGGGGAAGGGCAGGTGGGCAGCGAGCCCGCGGCCTCCGCCGGGGCCGTCCTTGCGGGTCGCACGGCCCCGTCCGGCGCGTCGCGCCGGCACGCACCTCCTCCGGCGCGGGCGCCTCGCGCCGGTCGGGGCAGGGCACACCATAGGTGGACGATCTTAGGATGAGGCTGCCCGTAGCCGCCACGCTGTCGTCCCCAGCCGGAGCTGGCGAAGCCAGGGCAGGGAAAGGGGATCCAGCGGGACAATGTCGTCCGCAGCGACGCCTCATGCCCCGCCAAGGGGCCCTTCACGGGCCAAGGAGCGCGCCTGCCGCGCAAGTTCGCTTGCGCTGGATCCCCTTCCCTTCCAGCCGGGGATGACGGCGCCTAGCCCGGCCGGCGGCGCGGCGGCGTCTTTCGCGGGCGCGGCATCGGGCGCTCCGGGCCGGCGCGGTAGAGATAGGACGAGATCGCCTCGGTGAGCTTGGC
>DASPJU010000716.1:0-5794 GCA_035628475.1 Salinarimonas sp.
GGAGTCATCGGCCGCTTCCTCATCACGATAGGCCGCGACCGTTAATTTTGGTTTCCTGCCGCTCGAACGGCGGCACCGGCGCAGTCTTATCACAATGGACGATGCCGCGCGCCAGATACGGCCAAGGATCGCGCATCGACAGGCGCGTCAAGATGACGTTGCGTCAGGTCGATTACTGTGCGGGCAGGCCGCGAATCCTTACCCGGCTCGCATGCCATCGAGAGCGCGATCCCCGTTCAGCTGCGCGGCCTCCGTGGTCCGGATGCAGCGCGCCCAGCGCCCGGGGCCGGTCGCGACGGGTGGGGGCGGACCCGCCAGGCAGGGCTCCAGCGCCAGCGGGCAACGGGGCGCGAAGGCGCAGCCGGGCGGCAGGGCGGCGAGATCGGGCGGCGAGCCGGGGATCGCCTCCAGCCTGCTGCCCTTGGCGAGCGCCCCGTTGGCCCGGCTCTTCAGGAGACCGATCGTGTAGGGATGGCGGGGCGCGCGGATCAGGTCGCGCGCCGAGCCCTCTTCCACGATGCGGCCGGCATACATCACGGCGATCCGGTCCGCGACCTCGACGGCCGCGCCGAGATCGTGGGTCACGAAGACGATGGAGAGGCCTAGATCCCGCTGCAGCTCGCGCAGGAGCAGGAGGATCTGGATCTGCACCGTGGCGTCGAGCGCCGTGGTGGGCTCGTCGGCGAGCAGGAGCTTGGGACGGCAGGCGAGCGCGAGCGCGATCATCGCGCGCTGGCGCATGCCCCCCGACATTTCGTGGGGATAGGCGTCGAGGCGCCGCGCCGCCGAGGGGATGCGCACCCGCTCGAACAGGGCGAGCGCCCGCGCGCGCGCCTCGCCCCGCGAGACGGGCTCGTGCCGGCGGATGGCCTCCACGATCTGGTCGCCCAGGGTGTAGACCGGATCCAGGGCCAGCAGCGGCTCCTGGAAGATCATCGCGACCTCGCCGCCGCGATAGGCGGACAGCCGCCGCGAGGAGAGCGCTATGACGTCCTCGCCCGCGACCCGGATCGAGCCCTCCACGCGGGTCCGGCGCTCGGGATTGAGGCGCATGAGCTGGCGCAAGGTGACGGACTTGCCCGAGCCCGACTCGCCGATGAGCGCCAGGACCTCGCCGCGCGCGAGCGTCAGGTCGACGCCGTCGACCGCGCGCACGTGGCGCGGGCCGCCCGTGAAGGTCACCTTCAGGTCGCGGACCTCGACGAGGGCGTCAGGCATCGACCGCCTCCCGGGGCGCTTTCGAGTGCCCGGAGCCGGGCGGGATCATGTGGCAGGCCGCGCGATGGCCCGCGCCCGTGGCGTAGAGGTCGGGCTCGCGGGCGGGGCAGACCGCCTCCGCATGGGCGCAGCGCGTGTGGAAGCGGCAGCCTGGCGGAGGATCGATGGGGCTGGGCGGATCGCCGGCCAGCGGCGCGACCTCGGTGCGGGCGTCGGGGTCGAGGGACGGCATCGAGGACAGGAGCGCGGCCGTGTAGGGGTGGCGCGGGCGCTCGAACAGCTCCTCGGCCGGGCCGATCTCGGCCACGCGCCCGAGATACATGACCATCACCCGGTCGGAGATGAACCGCACCACGTTGAGGTCGTGGCTGATGAACAGGTAGGTGAGGCCGAACTCGTCCTTGAGGTCGAGGAGCAGGTTGAGGACCTGCGCCTCCACCGACTTGTCCAGGGCCGAGACGGCCTCGTCGAGGATCACGAGGCGGGGCTCCAGCGCCAGGGCGCGAGCGATGTTGACCCGCTGGCGCTGGCCGCCGGAGAGCTCGTGGGGGTAGCGCTCGGCGAAGCGCGAGGGCTCGAGGCCGACCCGGGCGAGCAGCGCGCGGGCCCGCGCGATCGCCTCCCGGCGGCCGACGCCGTGCACCCCCGGCCCGAAGGCCACGGAGGCCTCGACCGTGAGGCGCGGGTTGAGCGACGAGTAGCTGTCCTGGAACACCATCTGGACCTGCCGGCGATAGGCCCGCAGGGGCAGGGCGCCGGAGCCGACGCGCTCGCCGTCGAACAGGACCTCGCCCGCGTCCGGGTCGATGAGCCCCATCAGGAGCCGCGCGGTGGTGGACTTGCCGCACCCCGACTCGCCCACGACCCCGAGGGTCTCGCCCTTGCGCACCTCGAAGCTCACCCGGTCGACCGCCCGCACCCGCCCGGCGCCGCGCCCGAACAGGCCCCCCTTGAGGGTGAAGCCCTTGGAGAGGTCGCTCACCGTCAGGAGGGGCTGGGCCGGGCCGCCCATGTCCTCTCGCGCGCCGGCCGGACGAGGAAGGCCGGTCATTGCTTGAGGTCCATGGCCGAGCGCAGGCCGTCCGAGAGCAGGTTGAAGGCGATCGAAACCATGAAGATCATCAGGCCCGGCAGGGCCGCGACCCAGGGCTGGACATAGATCGCGGTGCGCAGCGTGTTGAGCATGAGGCCCCATTCGGGCTCGGGAGGCCGCACGCCCAGGCCGAGGAAGGACAGGCCCGAGGCCAGGATCATGGACACGCTGATGAGGCTCGTGGCGTAGACGAAGATCGGCCCCAGCACGTTGCCCAGCACGTGCACGCGAAGGATCGTGAGCGCGCCCGCGCCCGACGCGCGCGCCGCCTCGACGAAGTCGCGCGAGCGCACCTGGGTGGTCACGGCCTCGGCGACCCGGGCGATGGGCGGGATGAAGACGATGGTAAGCGAGAGCAGAGCGTTGCCGATGCCCGCCCCCAGCGCCCCCGACAGGGCCACGGCGAGCAGCACCGAGGGGAAGGCGTAGAACACGTCGATGGTGCGCATGACGGCGGTGTTGAGCCGCCCGCCCGCGTAGCCCGCCACGATCCCCACGAAGCCGCCGATCCCGAAGGCCAGCACCACGGGCGTGATGCCCATGAGCAGGGAATAGCGCGCGCCGACGATGAGGCGCGAGAGCATGTCGCGGCCGAGCTCGTCCGTGCCCAGCGGGAAGCCCGGCGTCCCGATCGGCCTCAGGCGCCGCAGCATGGAGGAGCGGTAGGGATCGGCGGGCGCGACGTAGGGCGCCAGGATCGCGGCGAGCACGATGAGGACGAGGACGAGGCCCGCGCCCAGCGCGACGGGATCCCGCCTCAGGCGGCGCCAGACGGTGGTCCAATAGCCCGCGGCCTGGAGCGGCGCGGGAGCCGGGGCGGGCAGGGCGGGGCTGCGGTCGACGGCGGCGCTCATGCGCTTAGCTCCGCTGGACGCGGGGATCGAGCAGGGTCTGCACGATGTCCACCGCGACGTTGAGGACGACGAAGAACAGGGCCAGCACCATGATGGTCCCCTGAAGCAGGGGCAGGTCGCGCTGGAAGATCGCCGAGTTGAGGAGGAAGCCCGTGCCGGGCCAGGAGAACACGGTCTCGATGAGGATCGAGCCGCCGAGCAGGTAGCCGAGCTGCAGGCCCATCACGGCGAGCGCGGTCGGCGCCGCGTTCTTGACCACGTGCCGGAACACGCCCAGACCCGTGAGCCCCTTGGCGCGCAGGCCCGTGACGAAATCCTGGGAGAGGATGTCGCCGACGAGCGCCCGGACCGTGCGGGCCACGATCCCCATGGGGATCACCGACATGGTCACGGCGGGCAGGATCATGTGGCTCACATGGGCCCAGTCCCAGGCCCAGTCGCCCGAGCCTCCGGGTCCGGCCCCCGTCGCCGGCAGCCAGCCGAGCTGCGACGAGAACACGATCACCAGCACCATGCCGAGCCAATAATGGGGCACGCTCACCCCCACGACGGCCAGGGCCGAGGCGAGCTTGTCCATGGCGGAGTTGCGGAAGTAGCCCGCCACGAAGCCGAACAGGCAGCCGAGCAGGAAGCCTATTCCCGTGGCGAGCACGGCGAGCCTCAGGGTGTTGACGACCGCCCGCATGACCTCGCTCGCCACGGGCCGCCCGGTGGCGATGGAGGCGCCCAGATCGCCCTGGAGCGCGCGCCAGACCCACAGGCCGAACTGCTCCGGATAGGAGCGGTCGAAGCCGTAGAGCGTGCGCAGCTGCCGCTGCAGCTCGACGGAGGCGTCGGGCGGCAGCACCGAGGTCAGCGGATCGCCCGGCGCGATGTGGACCAGGGCGAAGCAGACCAGCGACACCCCGAAGAGGATGGGGATCGCGTAGGCGACGCGGCGGGCGAGATAGGGGAGCATGGTGGTCCGGAGGTGCGCGATGACCACCCTCCCCTTCGTGGGGAGGGTGGCCGGAGCGAAGCGGAGGCCGGGTGGGGGTCGAAAAGTCGGAGCGGGTCAGCGGGACGGGAGCACGCAGGCTCGTACAGCTCACTCCCGGCCTGCCGACGGAAGGCGTCCCGACCCCCACCCCTGACCCCTCCCCATTATGGGGAGGGGGATCGGGTCACCCTACTCCATCGACATCGTCGCGATGTCGATGAACCAGCTCCGGGGCTGCACCACGCCCTTGACCTTGGATGACATGGCGCGCGGGCCGACATCGTGGGCGATCCAGACGAAGGGCGCCTCCTCGACGATGCGGGCGTGCAGCTTCGCCAGCGCCTCGTCGCGGGCCTTGTCCTCGAAGCTCGTGCGCGCGGTGGCGATGAGCTCGTCGAACTCGGCGTTGCCGAAATAGCCCCAATTGTTGGACACCGGCGGGAAGGTCTTGGTCGAGGTGAAGCGCACCATGGCGAAGAACGGGTCCATGGCCGCGAAGGAGACGTTGATCGCGTTCGTGCCCCGGGCCGTGGGGTCCTTGGCCCCCAGGCGCCAATTCGTGAACAGGGTGTTCCACTCGATGACGTCGAGCTCGACGTCGAAGAAGCAGTCCTTCAGGGCCTGCTGGGCGTATTCGTTCATGGGGATGGGCTGCATCTGGCCCGAGCCCGAGGCGGAGGTCTGGACCTTCACCTTCAGGGGCTTGCTCGCCGAGAAGCCCGCCTCCTGCATGAGCTTCTTGCCCGCGGCCGGGTCGTACTTGATGTCGAATTTCGGGTTGCCCCACCAGGGATGGCCCGGGCCCACCGTGCCCTTGGGCTCCGCCATGAGGCCGCCCAGCAGCTCCTTCATCTCGGTGCGGTTGATGCACAGGTTCGCGGCCTGGCGCACCCGTCGGTCGAGCCAGGGCGAGCCCTCGACGAAGGAGAGCTGCCAGGGCCACACGTGGGGCTGGGCGTTCTGGTAGATCGTGAAGCCGCGGCTCTGGATCTGCTTGACGGCGTCGGGGGCCGGAGCCTCGATCCAGTCGACCTGGCCGCCGAGCAGCGCGGCCGTGCGGGCGTTGGCCTCGGGCAGCGGCAGCATAACGACGCGGTCGATCTTGGGCCGGCGCTTCTCGTCCCAATAGGCCGCGTTCTTGGCAAGCTCCAGGCGCTCGCGCGGCACGAGGCGGGTGACCCGGAAGGGGCCCGAGCCGGACGGGTCGGACGCGAAGGCGGCCCATGCCTGCTTGGCGCGTTCGGCCGGGTCGCTCACCGAGGCCGGCACCGCCGCGAGCTTCGCCTCCCAGTGCTTCGGCGAGGCCATGAACAGGTTGGTGAGGTTGATGGGCAGGAACGAGTCGGGCTCCGACGTGGTGAGCTCGACATTCATGTCGTCGATCTTGCGCGCCGAGCGCAGCGTGGGCATGCGCGAGGCCGTGACGCCGACCTGGCTCGGGTCGAAATGCGGCGCGTTCTTGTCCATCACCTTCTGGACGTTCCAGACCACGGCGTCGGCGTTGAGGGTCGAGCCGTCATGGAACTTGACGCCGGGCCGGAGCCGGAACACCCACTTGGTCCTGTCGCTCTCGTCCGCCTTCCAGTCGGTGGCGACGCCCGGGATGAGGACGGAGGGCTCCTTCTCCTTGGAGAGGTCCCACTGGGTTAG
>DASPJU010000717.1:0-2892 GCA_035628475.1 Salinarimonas sp.
CCAGCACGCCTCTGGCCGAGGATTTCAGAGGCAAGGGCGTCACGCACCCACTGGTCTGGGCTCGGAACAATCCCGACTTGCTCCTCGCCGTTGACGTTCTCGGGTCGCTTAAGGTGGTCAGCCGCATCATGCAGGAGCAATTGGCATGGTCTCCCTTCCAGACCCTGGCTGTCAAAGGTGCGCCGCATGTCCGCTCCTGGCCAGCATCGGACCGGCCGCTTTCGGGTGAGTGATGAAGAGAGCAGACAGACCCTTGTCGGCGCCCAAGCGACTGCGAGAGAGTTCGCTCCTGGCACGATTTCGATGTCCGTGCGACAAGGCGCTTGGGCAGGGAAGCGGTCGCAGGGGGCGAAAGCCCATGGGGTCAGACGACGGTCGCCGTCGCTTGAAGCGAGGATCGGTTGATCGCGAGCCCGGAGACGTCGATCCGGGTCCTACCAGAGGTGACGAGGTCGGCGATCGCCTCGCCGACCGCGGGACCGAGCTGGAAGCCGTGCTGCGAGAAGCCGAATGCGTGGACGAGGCGGTCCGTCGTGGCACTCGAGCCGATTACGGGGAGGTGGTCCGGCATGTCGCCTTCCACGCCGGCCCAGGCACGCACGACACCGATATGTGCGAGGCGCGGCACGACCCGCACCGCACGCCTGAGTACGCCACGGCAGGTGACGGTGCGCGGGTGTGCGCGACCCGCCGCAAAGTCGACATGCGACTCCCCGCCCCCTATCACGACGTTGCCGTTAGCGGTCTGGCGGATGGCGACGCCGCCGCCGCAGATGCCGATCGAACGATCCATGAAAGCAGGAACGGCCTCGGTCACCATGCAGTTCGGTGCGATCGCCGTCAGCGGCACCGGCTCGCCGAAGGAGGCGGCAATCGCCCCGGCCCAGGCGCCTGCGCAGTTGATCAGCCAGGTCGAGCCGATCTCCATTCCGTCAGCACACATGATCCGGAAGCGCTCCCCGTCGTGCGCCACCCGGTCGACTCTCCTGTGCTCGAGAATCCGAGCACCGTGCCCTCGGGCGGCGGCGGCGAAGGCGGGCGCGACGATGCGGGGGTTTGCGGTGCCGTCCTCGGCGCATAGCGAGGCCCCATGGACCTCGGGGCCGAGCCAGGGATGGTCCTCGGTGACCCGGTTGCGGCCGACGAGCTCGAGGTGAAGGCCATGGTCGCGTGCACCTCGGGAATATCCCTCGAGCTCCGCCATGTCGGTCTCCGAGAAGGCGATCTTGAGGTGCCCCGAAGCGACGAACTCGCCATCCGTGCCAATGGCTTCAGCCAGGCGCGACCAGATCTCCCGGGAGCGGCGGGCGAGCGGCAGTTCCGCGTAGTGGCGGCCCTGCTGGCGGACCCCGCCGAAATTCACCCCGCTGGCCCCGGCTCCGACCAGCCCCTTCTCGACGAGGAGCACGCCCAGGCCGCGGGAGGCGAGATTGTAGGCGGCGGCGCAGCCGGCGATGCCGCCGCCGACGACGACGACGTCGACGGCCGGCCGCTCGGTCATGCCTGGACGGCCCCGTCGAACAGATGGCATGCGACCGTCCGTCCGGGGGCGGCCTCCACCAGCCGCGGCGCGGCGCGTCGGCAGATGTCCATCGCGTGTGGGCAACGCGGGTGGAAGTGGCAGCCAGACGGGGGTGATACGGGGGAGGGCGGCTCGCCCTCCTGGAGCGACATGGCGATCGTTCGGCTCGGATCGGGGACGGGCGACGACGCCTTCAGGAGGCGGGTATAGGGGTGGAGGGGCTCCTCGAAGATCGCGGGGACGGGACCGGTCTCGACGACCCGCCCCAGGTACATGACCACCACCCGTTGGCAGAAGTGCCGCACGACGCCGAGGTCGTGCGAGATGAACACGAATGCGAGCCCGCGCGACCGGCGCAGATCCTCCAGGAGAACGAGGATCTGCGCTTGGACCGAGACGTCGAGAGCCGAGACCGGTTCGTCCGCGAAGATCAGGTCGGGGCCCAGCGCCAGGGCGCGGGCTATGCCGATGCGCTGCCGCTGGCCGCCCGAGAACTCGTGCGGGTAGCGGTCGAGGGCGCCGCGCGGAAGCCCGACCTCGTCGAGCAGGCGCGCGACCTGGGAGCGGATGTCCGCGCCCCCCGCCAGGCCGTGGACGCGGATCGGCTCGCCCAATGCGTCGGCGATGCGCTGGCGCGGGTCGAGAGCGGAGGCCGGATCCTGGAAGACGATCTGCATCCGCCTGCGTAGGCCCCTGAGGGCCGATCGTCCCGCCGCGAGGACGTCTGCCCCGTCGAAGGACACGGATCCCCCGTCCGCCTCGAGAAGGCGTAGCGCGACCCGCGCGACCGTCGACTTGCCGCAACCCGACTCGCCGACCACGCCGAGGGCCTCACCGCGGTCGACGTCGAACGAGACGCCGTCGACCGCTCGCACCTCGACCGATTTCGGGACCGGCCATCCCTGGCGCAGCCGGAACACCTTGCGAAGGTCGCGCACGCTGAGGAGAGGAGCATTCATGCGGGGCTCCGAACCCAGCAGCGGACCTGGTGGTCGGCCGAACCGGTGAGGGGGGCCAGCGGGGGGCGCTCGGCGCATCGCTCGATGCGCAAGGGGCAGCGGGATTGGTAACGGCAGCCGGCCGGCATCTCGGCGAGGGGCGGCACCTGGCCGGGGATCGGAGCCAGATCGCCTGCCGAGCGGTCGACGCGCGGCATCGCCTTGAGCAGGGCTTCGCTGTAGGGATGGGTCGGTCGCGAGAAGAACGCCTCGACGGGCGCGCTCTCGACCACGTCGCCCCCATACATGACCATGACGCGATCGGCCACCGACGCGACGACGCCGAGGTTGTGGGTGATGAGCAGGAGCGCGAGGCCCTCGCGTTTCTGGAGATCCGCGATGAGAGCCAGGACCTGCGCCTGGATCGTCACG
>DASPJU010000718.1:0-4651 GCA_035628475.1 Salinarimonas sp.
ACTCCCTCAGGAACAGCGACCGCGCGGCTTGATCGAGCCTCATGGCTCCGGTCTCCATGGCTGGGCGGGCCGGGCCCGCCCCTTTGGTCATTGTCGTCGCGGCGGTCACCCGCCGACGGCCCGGCCGAGCCAGTAGCCCAGCACGGGAAAGAACCCGATCGTCGCCAGCGCGAGCAGCCGGTGGAACCACCGGACGCGCCGTTCGAAGTCCAGCCGCTCGGCGGCCGTCGCCGACCGGTCGAGCTGCCTCAGCTTGCCCTCGACCACGCGCCCGACGATCCGCCAGTCGATCCAGCCGATGGCGAGGCCGATCGCGGCCCCGACCAGCCCGGCCGGCGACAGCCACTCCATCCTAGACGCCGACGCCCGGAGCCCAGCCCATGAGCTTGAGCACCGCCGCCGTCAGGACGAGGAGCACGAGCGAGAGGGGCAGGAAGACCTTCCAGCCCAGCCGCATGAGCTGGTCGTAGCGGTAGCGCGGCACCATCGCCTTCGTCATCGCGAAGATGAAGAAGATGAAGCACATCTTGAGCACGAACCAAACCACGCCCGGCACCCAGGTGAAGGGCGCGAACGGGATCGGGGAGAGCCAGCCGCCGAGGAACAGGATCGTCATCAGCGCGCACATGGTCATGATGGCCACGTACTCGCCGAGCATGAAGAGAAGATAGGGAGTGGAGGAGTACTCCACCATGTAGCCCGCCACGAGCTCCGATTCCGCCTCCGGCAGATCGAACGGCGGCCGGTTGGTCTCGGCGAGCGCCGAGATCAGGAAGATCACGAAGACTGGGAACAGCGGCAGCCAGAACCAGCCCAGCATGCCCCAGGCGGAATCCTGCGCCAGCACGATCTTCGTGAGGTTCAGCGAGCCCACGCACATCAGCACCGTGATGATCACGAAGCCGATCGAGACCTCGTAGGACACCATCTGGGCCGCCGAGCGCAGCGCCCCCAGGAAGGAGTACTTCGAGTTGGCGGCCCAGCCGCCCATGATCACGCCGTAGACGCCCAGCGACGAGATCGCGAAGATGTAGAGAATGCCGACATTGATATCGGCGATCGCCCAGCCCTCGGCGACGGGGATCACGGCCCAGGCCGCGAGCGCCAGCACCGACATCATGAGGGGCGCGAGCAGGAAGATGCCCTTGTTGGCGCCCGACGGGATGATGGGTTCCTTCAGGACGAATTTCAGGAGGTCCGCGAAGCTCTGCAGGAGCCCCCAGGGGCCGACCACGTTCGGTCCCCGGCGCAGCTGCACCGCCGCCCAGATCTTGCGGTCGGCATAGAGGATGTAGGCGATGAAGACGAGCAGCGCCGAGAGCAGCACGAAGCTCTTGAGGACGGTCAGGAGGATGAAGAGGAAGGTGTCCATGGATCCCTACTCCGCCGCCTGGAGCTTCGCGCCGTGGGCGAGGGCCGAGCACTCGGCCATGATGCCCGAGGCGCGGGCGATTGGGTTCGTGAGGTAGAAGTCCTCGACGGGGCCGCGGAAGGGCTCGCGCCCCGTCTCGCCCCCGAGCCCCGCCAGGCGCTCGACGGCGCCCGCGACGTCGCTCTCGGCGATGGAGTCGATCCCGGCCAGGTGCGGCGCCGCCGCGAAGAGCTTCTGGCGCAGCTGAGCGAGCGAGTCGAACGGCAGCTTGCGGCCCAGGCGCTCCGAGAGGGCGCGCAGGATCGCCCAGTCCTCGCGGGCCTCGCCCGGCGGGAACGCGGCTCGATTGGCGAGCTGGACCCGGCCTTCCGTGTTCACGTAGGTGGCGGTCTTCTCGGTATAGGCGGCGCCCGGCAGGATCACGTCGGCGCGGTGCGCCCCGCGGTCGCCGTGCGTGCCCTGGTAGATCACGAAGGCGCCGGGCGCGATCTCGATCTCGTCGGCGCCGAGGTTGAACAGGACGTCGACGCCGCCGGTGCTGGCCATCTCGCGGGCGGTCAGGCCCCCCTCCCCCGGCACGAAGCCGAGATCCAGGGCGCCGACCCGGGACGCCGCGGTGTGGAGGACCGCGAAGCCGTTCCAGCCGTCCTTGACCGCGCCGACCTCGCGGGCGAGCCGGGCGGCGGCCGAGAGGACGGCGAGCCCGTCCGGACGGGCGAGCGCGCCCTGGCCCACGATGACGATGGGGCGCTCTGCCTTGCGCAGGGCTTCGGCGAAGGAGTGCCGGCCCGCCAGGAGATCCGCGAGCGTCTCCGGGCCCGCGCCCAGATGCTGGGCGGGATAGGTCAGGTCGACGGCCTCGCCGACCACGCCGACCGGCATGGGCGAGCGGCGCCAGCGCTTGCGGATGCGCACGTTGACGAGGGACGCCTCGACCCGCGGGTTCGCGCCCACGATCAGGATCGCGTCCGCGTCCTCGATGCCGACGATGGTCGGGTTGAACAGGTAAGAGGCGCGGCCGAAGGACGGATGCAGGACTGTGACGTCCTGGCGCGCGTCCATGTTGGCGACGCCGAGCGCGTCCATGAGACCCTTGAGCGCGAAGATGTCCTCCGCCGGGGCGAGGTCCCCCACGATGGCGCCGACGCGCTCTGGCGCGACGCCGCGCATGCGCGCCGCGATCGTCTCGAACGCCTCGTTCCAGGACGCCGGGCGAAGGCGGCCGTTCTCGCGCACGTAAGGCCGATCGAGGCGCTGGCGGCGCAGGCCGTCCACGACGTGGCGGGTCTTGTCGTGGATCCACTCCTCGTTGATGAGCTCGTTCACCCGCGGCAGGATGCGCATGACCTCGCGGCCGCGGCTGTCCACGCGGATATTGGAGCCTACCGCGTCCATGACGTCGACGGACTCGGTCTTGGTCAGCTCCCAGGGGCGGGCGTTGAACGAGTAGGGCTTGTTGAGGAGCGCGCCCACCGGGCAGAGGTCCGCCACGCAGGACTGAAGCTCCGAGCCCATGGCGCGCTCGAGATAGGACGTGATCTCCATGTCCTCGCCGCGCCCGATCGTGCCGAGATCCGGCACGCCGGCGATCTCGGTGACGAAGCGGACGCACCGCGTGCAATGGATGCACCGGTTCATCGAGGTGCGCACCAGCGGCCCGAGATACTTGTCCTCCACGGCCCGCTTGTTCTCGGCGAAGCGCGAGGTGTCGACCCCGTAGGCCATGGCCTGGTCCTGCAGGTCGCACTCGCCGCCCTGGTCGCAGATGGGGCAGTCAAGCGGATGGTTGATGAGGAGGAACTCCATCACCCCCTCACGCGCCTTCTTGACCGTGGGCGACTTGGTCAGCACCACCGGCGGCTCGCCGTTCGGGCCCGGGCGGCAGTCGCGCACCGCGTAGGCGCAGGACGCCACGGGCTTCGGCGCGCCCTTGAGCTCGACGAGGCACATGCGGCAATTGCCGGCGATGGACAGCCGCTCGTGGAAGCAGAAGCGCGGGATTTCCGCGCCCGCGGCCTCCGCCGCCTGGAGCAGCGTGTACTCCGCGGGAACCTCGACCTCGATGTCGTCGACGATGATCTTGGGCATGGTGTCTGCTTCGGTACGGTGTTTCGACGAGGTCGAAGGGACGTCGGCGGCAGGCTACTCCGCCGCGACCCGCACCGGCTCGCCATGCGGGTTCGCCGCATATTGGTCGATGCGCTTCTCGATCTCGTGACGGAAATGGCGGATGAGGCCCTGGACGGGCCAGGCGGCCGCGTCGCCGAGCGCGCAGATCGTGTGGCCCTCGATCTGGTAGGAGACGTCGAGGAGCATGTCGATCTCGCGCCGCTGCGCGCGGCCTTCCGCCATGCGGGAGAGCACCCGCCACATCCAGCCGGTGCTCTCGCGGCACGGCGTGCACTGGCCGCAGGACTCGTGCTTGTAGAAGTAGGCGAGGCGGGTGATGGCGCGCACCACGTCGGTGGACTTGTCCATCACGATCACGGCCGCCGTGCCCAGCCCCGATTTCAGGTTGCGCAGGGTGTCGAAGTCCATGTGCGCGTCGGCGATCTGGTCGGCCGGCACGAGGGGGACCGACGAACCGCCGGGGATGACCGCGAGCAGGTTGTCGAAGCCGCCCCGGACGCCGCCGCAATGCTTCTCGACGAGCTCGCGGAAGGTGATGCCGAGCTCTTCCTCCACGTTGCACGGCGTGTTGACGTGCCCCGAGATCGAGAACAGCTTCGAGCCCGTGTTGTTGGGTCGGCCCAGCCCAGCGAACCAGGCGGCGCCCCGGCGCAGGATCGTGCCCGCCACCGCGATCGACTCGACGTTGTTCACGGTCGTCGGGCAGCCATAGAGGCCCATATTGGCCGGGAACGGGGGCTTGAGGCGCGGCATGCCCTTCTTGCCCTCGAGGCTCTCGATGAGCGCCGTCTCCTCGCCGCAGATATAGGCGCCCGCGCCGTGGTGGACGTAGAGGTCGAATGGGTAGCCGTGGACGTTGTCCTGGCCGATCAGGCGCGCCTCGTAGGCCTCGTCGACGGCGCGCTGGAGCGCGTCGCGCTCGGCGATGTACTCGCCGCGGATATAGACATAGGCCGCATGCGCGCCCATGGCGAAGGAGGCGAGCAGGCAGCCCTCCACCAGGAGATGCGGGTCGTGCCGCATGATCTCCCGGTCCTTGGCGGTGCCGGGCTCGGACTCGTCGGCGTTCACGACAAGGTAGTGCGGCCGGCCGTCCGACTGCTTGGGCATGAACGACCATTTCAGGCCGGTGGGGAAGCCCGCTCCGCC
>DASPJU010000719.1:0-4879 GCA_035628475.1 Salinarimonas sp.
AAGGCCGAGGGCTATCGCTCGCGCGCCGCCTACAAGCTGCTCGAGATCGATGACAAGTACAGGCTCCTCAAGCCGGGCCAGCGGGTCCTGGATCTCGGCGCCGCGCCCGGAGGCTGGGCCCAGGTCGCAGCCCAGCGCGTCGGCAGCCCGTCGGGCAAGGGAAGGGTCGTGGGAATCGACCTACTCGCGATCGATCCGCTGCCCGGGGTCGATCTCGTCCAGCTCGACTTCCTCGACGAGGCCGCTCCCGACCGGCTGATCGAGCTCCTGGGCGGGCCCGCCGACATCGTGATGTCCGACATGGCCGCCAACGCCACCGGCCACAAGAAGACGGACCACCTTCGCATCATGGGGCTCGCGGAGGCCGCGGCCGAATTCGCTCGGGCGGTGCTGGCTCCCGGCGGCGCCTATCTCGCCAAGGTGCTGCAGGGCGGCACCGAGGGGGCGCTGCTCGCCGATCTCAAGCGCGACTTCGCCTTGGTGCGGCACGTCAAGCCCGCCGCGAGCCGCGCCGACTCGTCGGAGCTCTACGTGCTCGCCACCGGCTTCCGCGGCGCGCAGGCCGCGCCCGGCGACGATCCCGACTCGTGACCACACCGGAGATTCGCCCATGATCCCAGCCCTGGCGATCGGACTGGCGCTCGCGCTCACCGGCGCGACGCTGTCGACCCCCGCATCCGCGCAAGGTCTCGTGCCCTGCGCGCCCGAGGGCGGCTATTGCCGCGTGCCCTATCCGACCCGCGTGATCTACGGCGTTCCCGGGCGCACGACCTCGATCGAGGTGCGCGGGCGCGGGGTGCCCTGCACCAACGAGGTGTTCGGCGACCCCGCCCGCAACGTGCCCAAGCGCTGCGCCTACGTGGCCCGGGGCGGCGGAATCGGGGAGGAGGACGAGGTCGAGACCGCCCCGCGCTGGCGCACCTGCGCCCGGGAGAACGGCTATTGCGACTTCCAGGGCCGCCGCCGGGTCCGCTACGGCGCCGTGGGCCGCTTCGTCGAGGGCACCTATCGCGACGGCGTCGACTGCGACAACGACACCTTCGGCGATCCCGCTCCCGGCGTCCCGAAGGTCTGCCAGGTGCTCGAGCGCTGAGCCGCCGCGCTCACGCGGCGACGTGGCGGCGCAGGAAGGCGAGCGAGCGGGCCCAGGCGAGGTCGGCGGCGGCCTTGTCGTAGCGGGCGGGCGCCGTGTCGTTGTTGAAGGCGTGGTTCGCGCCCTCGTAGACGTGGAGCTCGTAGGTCTTGCCGGCCGCCTTCAGCGCCGCCTCGTAGGCGGGGATGCCGGCATTGATGCGCTCGTCGAGGCCGGCATAGTGCAGGAGGAGCGGCGCGCGGATGCCCGCGACGCGATCGGCCGCGACCTGGCGGCCGTAATAGGCCACCCCCGCGTCGAGCGCCGGCTCGGCGGCCGCCAGCTCGTTCACGGCGGCCCCTCCCCAGCAGAAGCCCACCGCGCCGGAGCGGCCGTTGCCGCTCTCGTGCGCCTCGAGCCAAGCGATCGCCGCGCGGGACGAGGCCAGGACGTCCGCGGCCTGCAGGGTCCCGATCATGTCCCGAGCCTTGTCCTCGTCCGCTGGCGTGCCGCCCAGCGGGCTCAGAAAGTCGAGGGCCAGCGCCAGGAATCCCTCGGCCGCGAGGCGGCGCGCCAGGTCGCGGATGTGAGGGTTGAGGCCGCGATTCTCGTGGATCACCAGGACGGCCGGGTGCCGTCCCACGCTCGCCGTCGGCGTCGCGACATAGCCGGACAGCCGGCGCGCCGGATCGATCGTGACGTCCCGGGCCGTCACGCGGGGATCCCCCTCGGGGACGGTCTGAGCGAGCGCGTAGTCGCTGCTCAGGAGCGGCAGGAGGGCCGACGCGGCGGCCGTGCCGCCGGCCAGGGCCGCGAGGCGGTCCATGAAGGCCCGCCGCGTCAGGCCCCCATGGGTGAAGCGGTCGTAGAGGTCGATGATGCGCTGGTCCATGGAGATTCCCTGTTGACCTAAGGTCAAGCTACCGGGTCGGCCGGGCCCTGTCATGGGCCGTGGGTCACGCGGCCGGCGCGGCGCGGTCGGCTGCCTGGCGATGTCCCGACATCTCGGCGCCCGCGTCGGGATCGAGGCGCAGGAAGAACAGGACCGAGACGGCGGAGATCGCCGCGATCACCATGAAGGCGGGCATGAAGTCGGCGGACTGGACGGCCTCCCGACCTTGGGCAAGGCTCGCGGCCTCCAGGACGAAGGCGCCGAGCGCCACGCCGATCGAGAGCGCCACCTGCTGGGCCGCGCTCGTGAGGCTCGTGGCGTAGCTCATGTCGCGCGGCGGCACGTCCGCGAAGGCGATGGCGTTGATCGCGGTGAACTGGAGCGACCGGAAGCAGCCGCCGATCAGCAGCACCGCCATGATAAGGGCACGCGGCGTGTCCGGCGCGAACCATCCGTTCACCGCGACGAAGACCGCGCAGACCAGCGCATTGACGACCAGCACCTGCCTGAAGCCGAAGCCCCGCAGGATGCGCGCGGCCAGCGTCTTCATGAACAGGGCGCCGACCGCCGCCATGAAGGTGAGAAGGCCCGATTGCAGCGGGTTGAGGCCGAAGCCCACCTGGAGCATGAGCGGGAGCAGGAACGGGATCGCCCCCACCCCGACCCGGAACAGCGAGCCCCCGATCACCGCGGCCCGGAAGGTCGGCAGGCGCAGGAGGCTCAGCTTGAGGATCGGCGCCTCGACGCGGCGCGCCCGCACGAAGTAGAGCGCGAGCGCGACCGCGCCGAGGACGCCCACGGCGCCCGAAGCTTCCAGGGGCATGAGATGGCGCCCGCCCGTGGCGAGCCCCAGCATCAGCGCGGCGAGGCCGGTCCCGAGCAGCGCGAATCCCAGGAGGTCGAGGCGCGGCGGGTTCTCCTCGCGCACGTTCTCGAAATAGGCGGTGGCGAGAGCGATCCCGGCAAGTCCGATCGGGATGTTGATGAGGAAGATCCAGCGCCAGTCGAAATAGGTCGTGATGAATCCCCCCACGGGAGGCCCGAGCACCGGGCCCAGCAGTGCCGGCACCGTGAGATAGGCCAGGGCCGGCACGAGCTCGGCCTTCGGTACCGTGCGCAGGATCAGCAGGCGCCCCACGGGCACCATCATGGCTCCGCCCATGCCCTGCAGGAAGCGCGCGCCCACGAAGCCGCCGAGCGAGCCCGCCGCCGCGCAGGCCAGCGACCCCGCCATGAACACGCCGATGGCGGCCCGGAAGACGGTCCGGGCGCCGTAGCGGTCTGCCATCCACCCGGACACGGGGATGAAGATCGCGAGGCTGATGAGATAGGAGGTCAGCGCCAGCTTGAGCGCGATCGGATCCTGGTTCAGGTCGGCCGCGATCACCGGCAGCGACGTGGCGATCACCGTCGAGTCCAGGTTCTCCATGAAGAGAGCGCAGGCGACGATGAGCGGGACGAGGCGGGTGGAGCGCATCGGGGGACCAGGCAGCCGCCGGAGACGATAGAGAACGCGGGTGAGGCGCAGAAGATGCGCCGGGGCAGGGCAGGGGTGAGCCGGGCGCGGGGCGGGTCCCGCATCCGCGTCACTGCGGCCTTTCCCTTTCGCGCCGGGGCGTGCTACGGGCCCGCGTCAACCCTTGTTGCGCCGCACGCGCCCCTCGAAGGAGTTGACGATGGCCCGGATCACCACCGACACCCTGATCGAGGGCCTGACCTTCGACGACGTCCTGCTGCGGCCCGGTCACTCCGAGGTGCTGCCGGCGGACGTGAACGTTTCGACCCGGATCACCCGCGACATCGCGCTCAACCTGCCGATCGTGGCCTCGGCCATGGACACGGTGACGGAAGCACGCATGGCCATCGCCATGGCCCAGAACGGGGGCCTCGGCGTCATCCACCGCAACCTCGACCCGGACATCCAGGCCGAGCAGGTGCGCCTCGTCAAGAAATACGAGTCGGGCATGGTGATGAACCCCATCACGATCCACCCGGACGAGACGCTCGCCGAGGCGCTGTCGATCATGAAGCGCAATGGCATCTCCGGCATCCCCGTGGTGGAGCGCGGGCCCAACGGCGGCAAGGGCAAGCTCGTCGGCATCCTCACCAACCGCGACGTGCGCTTCGCCAATGACCCGAACCAGCCCGTTTCCGAGCTGATGACGAAGGACCGGCTCATCACGGTGCGCGAGGGGGTCGGCCAGGACGAGGCCAAGCGCCTGCTGCACCAGTTCCGCATCGAGAAGCTGCTCGTGGTCGACGACCATTTCCGCTGCATCGGCCTCGTCACCGTGAAGGACATCGAGAAGCAGGTCGCCTATCCGAACGCCGCCAAGGACGCGCAGGGCCGCCTTCGCGTGGCGGCCGCGACCACGACCGGGGAGGGCGGCTTCGAGCGCTCCGAGCTTCTCATCGACGCGGGATGCGACGTCATCGTGGTCGACACGGCTCACGGCCATTCGGTCAAGGTGCTGGAGGCCGTAGGGCGGGTGAAGAAGCTCTCCAACGCGGTCCAGATCATCGCGGGCAACGTCGCGACCCGCGAGGGCGCCAAGGCGCTCATCGACGCGGGCGCCGACGCCGTGAAGGTCGGCATCGGTCCGGGCTCGATCTGCACCACCCGCATCGTCGCGGGCGTGGGCGTGCCCCAGCTCACCGCCATCATGGAGGCCGTCGAGGCCGCGCACGCGACCGGCACGCCCGTGATCGCCGACGGCGGCATCAAGTTCTCGGGCGACCTCGCCAAGGCGCTGGCTGCCGGCGCGTCTTGCGCCATGGTGGGCTCCCTGCTCGCCGGCACCGACGAGACCCCCGGCGAGGTGTTCCTCTACCAGGGCCGGTCCTACAAGTCGTACCGGGGCATGGGCTCGATGGGCGCCATGGCGTCCGGCTCGGCCGACCGCTACTTCCAGAAG
>DASPJU010000720.1:0-4478 GCA_035628475.1 Salinarimonas sp.
CCTCACTCCCGCACAGGCAGCGGTCCCGGCGGCTTCACCGCCGAGAGCACGAAGCTGGAGCGCACGTCCGCGACGCCGGGCAGAGTCAGCAGCCGGTTCATGGTGAACTCGCCGAAGCTCTCGATCGACTCCGCCACCGCGTGGGCCAGGAGGTCGACCTCGCCGGCCAGCGCGTAGCAGGCGATCACCTCCTCGTAGCCGTTGAGCCGGTCGACGAGGCGCGTGCGCCAGCCGGGCTCGGACTGCTCCAGCTTGATGAAGATGAAGGCCTCGACGGCGTAGCCCAGCGCCTTGCGGCTCACCAGCGCCCGATAGCCCTCGATGACGCCGTCCTCCTCCAGCGCCTTGAGACGGCGCAGGCACGGCGAGGCCGCGAGCCCCACGCCCTCGGCGAGCGCCGCGTTGGTGATGCGCCCGTCGCGCTGCACGACGCGCAGGATGCGCCGGTCCGAGGGGGAGAGGGGACGTTTCATGAGGAGCTCCGCGCGCTGCACCGTCGTTCCGGGCTCCGCTGCGCGGCTCCGGAACGACAAGCGTAGCGCATCTCACGCCGCCAGGTCACATCCTGACCTCGCGATGGCGGATCGGGGCGATCTTTGGCGAAACATGACCTGGGGGTCGCGTTATCCTGATCCAAAGCAGGAGGAACGGTCATGACCCCCGACACGCCGTCCGACGATCCGCGCGCCTATCTCGTCCCCCAGGGCTTCGAGACCTACACGGCGGAGGACCACGACACCTGGCGCACGCTGGCGCGGCGCCAGCGCGAGATCCTGCAGGGCCGCATCGCCGACGCCTTCCTGGAGGGCCTCGACGGATTGGGCATCGGCGAGGCCGGCATCCCCGACTTCCGCGTGCTCAACGAGCGCCTGAGAGGCGCCTCGGGCTGGGAGGTGGTGGCGGTGCCGGGGCTCGTGCCCGACCTCGTCTTCTTCAAGCTGCTGGCCGACCGCAAGTTTCCGGCGGGCTTCTGGATCCGCAAGCCGGAGCAGATCGACTATATCGAGGAGCCCGACATCTTCCACGACGTGTTCGGCCACGTGCCCCTGATCATGCAGCAGGGTTACGCCGACTATCTCGAGGCCTATGGCAAGGCGGGCCTCGAGTCGCAGGCCCATGGCGGCCTGCATCGGTTGGCGCGGCTCTACTGGTACACGGTGGAATTCGGGCTGGCGCGCACGCCCCAGGGGCTGCGGATCGTGGGCGCGGGCATCGCCTCCTCGCCGGGCGAGACCCTCTTCGCGCTCGAGAGCGACTCGCCCAACCGCGTCGGCTTCGACCTCGCCCGGGTGATGCGCACCCGGTACCGCATCGACGACTACCAGGAGACCTATTTCGTCCTGGACGGGCTCGACGCCTGGCCCGCCCTGGATCTGGCCCGCCTGATCCCGCTGTGGCGCGAGATCGACCGCCAGCCAGACCTCGATCCCGGCACCGTCCTGCCCGACGACGACCTCGTGACCCGCGGCGACGGATCCTACCACGCGGCCAAATCGGCCGCCTGACCGCGGCGAAAGGGGGTGGACAGCCCGGTCCACCCCTGATAAACGACCGCCTCCCGTCGGCGCCCAAGCCCCGGCGGGCTTCGCCCCTGGCGAATGGGTGTATAGCTCAGTTGGTAGAGCAGCTGACTCTTAATCAGCGGGTCCTAGGTTCGAGCCCTAGTACACCCACCATTCTCCTCAAGGATTTAGGCCGGGCTGAACGCGGCGCCGCTTACCAGAAAGCGGCGCTGGTAAGCGCGTGGTAAGCACGACGGCCGATCTCGGGCCTTCTCGCTCTATTCAGCTCGGCCCGGGCCTCCTCAGTTTTGAGGAGGCCGCCCCACTTCACATTTCTTTCGCAATTGAAGATGCGGGCCCGGCGGGGCATTGATTCCGCGCGACCTGTCGGAGTTGCCAACGCGAAACCCGCCCGTAGCAGGTCTGCTCAGAACTGAGGAAGCCCATCCGAGGCCCTGTATTTTGCTTGTATCATCAGGCGCTCGGTGGTGGATCGAACGGCCCTGCTCGCCCGCACTTCGGCTCTGTCGAGCGGGTCGCGCGTTTGCGACTTGTTAACCGTACACCTACCCGCCACCATGGCGCTGGTTCGCCCCATGCGGCAGACTGGTCCAGGAGATCGAGATGGCAGTTGACGTCAGCGCTGAACTGAAGCGGCCAGTCTCTCTCGCCCTTGCGGCTGGGGCTATCGTCGGATGGCTCGTGGTTGCTCTCTTGCTGTTCAACCAGTCTAGCCAAAGGCGGGAAGCCAGAGCACGCGTAGCGACGCTCACGACGAGTGAGCAAACGCTACGTGCTGAACTCCAGCAGCAACGGGCTGCCTCGGGCACACTGGCGGACCTGCAAGCCAGGATCTCAGCGGCTCAGCAGCAGAGCACACAGGTGAACCAATCTCGCGACCAGGCTCAGGCCCAAGCGGCCGTAGCGCAACAGGAGTTACAGGCCCTGCAACAACGAGTGGCTGACGCCACGAAGGCAGCGGAAGCGCAAACGCAGAAGCAGAACGAGTTGCAAGCTCAGGTGCAGCAGGCAGAGCAGAGAGCGACCACATTGCGGAGCGAGATCACTCAGGGCGAGCAGACGGTGACCGCCCGCGCTCAAGAGCTAGCCGAGGTGGGCCGCCGCCTGGAGGAGGCTCGTCAGCAGGAGGCGAAGCTGCGAGAGGACATGACGCGCCTGTCGCAAGAGGCTGTCACCAAGAGCAATGAGGCTGCTACGGCCGAACAACGCGTTCAACAAGCGCGTGAGGCTGAGGCTGCCGCACAGAGGACATTGGCGTCGGCTCGCTCGGAGCATGAGGGGCTTGCGAAGCAGAAAGGCGAGATCGAAGCGGACATCGCCCGCTTGAGATCGGATCGAGAGAAGACGGCGGCTATGGCTGGTGATGCTGAGCGAAGGCAAAAGGAAATTCAGGAGCAACTCGCTAAGACCACCGAGGACTTATCCGCGAAGAACAAAGAAATCGCTACTCTGGAAGGTCGGCTTCAGGTCACCCGTCAGGAACTCGCTGACGTTCAGAGCAAGGTAGCAGAGGCCCGTCAGAAGCTGCTGGAGCCCGTACCGCAACCCCGGCCACAGCCGGCGCCCTCCAACCCGCCCCAGTGATAAGCCATAGGCGCAGCCCATCCGAGCGGCATTATCCGCTCGGCCCGATGCCATCCCCGAGTACGCTGGCACGCGGAACTTGCGCTTGCCTACCCTGTCATGCAGCCAGCACGGACTGCCTGAGCGCCTCGTGGAGGCAGTGCACCTCACGCGGGATAGCGTGTCGGTACCCGTCCGTGCAGCGGGCGACCAGGGCAGGGTCGACCAGGGCGGTCGTGCCCACATGCATCGTTCAGTCGCCAAACAGGCGCGCGGGCGCTTTCGTCACCTCGAAGAGCCGCAGGTCCATATGCCGGGCATCAACGTTGATGCGCGCAAGCGTGGCGAAGAGCGGGACTGGTTCGCCCTCCAAGGCCTGAACGAACCAGTGGCGGCCCACGAGGAGAGCGCCCGTCAAGCCGTAGAGTCGGTTCAGCTTGCGTGATTGCCACTGGAGGAGCGCAATGGCTTCGGGAGTGCTGGGATGCTCCATGAGCGTGGTGGGCCGGCTCATGTACGTCACGCGATAGACAGGGCCGCCAAGGGGTGTGATGGCCTCATCAAGGTGCCTGAGCATCAACTCCTCCGCAGGGTCGAACAACGCAAGTCAGAGCAAAGCAGGGTGCTTTGGACAGAGCATGGTACCTCTTCAACCCCACCGGCCGTTCTCTGTTCTGAGCGGCATCCAAAGGGTGGCTGTCCGTGACCAAGTCCGGCCGCAATCCCCGTCGCGCCTACGATGCCGAAGGCAGCGAGATCGAGCACATGACGCTCGGCAACATGCGCCGGCACGCTTGCGGTGCAGCAGCTCCTACTCGACGCCGTCGAGAATGGACCCTTCGACGAATTGGGCGACCGATTGCACCAGCGTAGCCGCCTCGGCGAGCGTCACTATCGCATGGGCGCACGAAGCGGGGCTACCCACGTACCGCAACCCATGAGCGGCGGCGGCAATACGCTGGGCTGCTTCCAGAAGATTGTCGCTTACTGCTACGGAAGGCGAAAGCGGCGTCCTGGGGCGGAGAGAAATCACGTTCGACATGGCTGCTCAAAAGGCTGGGGTTGTAAGTATTCGCGCAACCCTCAGAACCAAGGGCGCGTTCGTCTGAACTCGCAAGTGGTAGCAATGGTTCGGTTTACAGACTGTTACCTACAACCAGCTGATCCGCATGGCGACAAAAGGAGCACAACGAGGCGGTTCATTCTCGATGCCCGGAGCGGACCGAAAGCGAAGGTTAAGACGGAACGGGTCGCCGCATTGCGGGTGGGCGATCCCACCACCATTTAGAGGAAGACGGCGATACCCCAGGCCGTCTCACGGCCACGGCGAGACCCTGACGCCGGATGTACTCGCAGGGGCTCGCCGTGGCCGTTGCCGTTTGTCGGATCTCG
>DASPJU010000721.1:0-4787 GCA_035628475.1 Salinarimonas sp.
CGCGACCTCGATGCCGAGCGCCTTCAGCGCCCGGATGGCTTGGGGCGTCGAGGCCTTGACGTCGTCGGCGACCGCCACGACGGCGGCGAGCCGGCCGTCGATCGCCGCGTAGAGCGGCGTCTTGCCCTCGGCGGCAAGGCGTTCGGCGGCGCTCGCGAAGATCGCGACCGAGAGGCCGCGCCGTTCCATCAGCCGGTCCGCCCCGACCTCGACCAGCCGCCCGCCGACCCGTGCCGAGATGCCGTAGCCCGGCAGGGCGTCGAAGCCCTCGACCGGCGGGAGCGCGAGCCCGCGCGCGCGGGCCGCTTCCGTGATGGCGAGCGCGATCGGGTGCTCGGAGCGGGTCTCGACGGCGGCGACCAGCGCCAGGACCTCGGCTTCGTCGAAGTCCGCCGCCGTGGCGATGTCCGTGAGCTCCGGGCGGCCCTTGGTGAGGGTGCCGGTCTTGTCGAGGGCGACCACCGCCACGTCGCGCAGCGATTGCAGCGCCTCGCCCCGGCGAAACAGCACGCCGAGCTCCGCGGCCCGGCCCGTGCCGACCATGATGGATGTCGGGGTGGCGAGCCCCATGGCGCAGGGGCAGGCGATGATCAGCACCGCGACCGCGTTGACGAGGGCGAAGGTGAGGGCAGGGGAGGGGCCGAGGAGGAGCCAGGCCGCGAGCGTGAGCGCCGCGACCGCCATGACGGCGGGAACGAACCACGCGGTGACCCGGTCGACCAGTCCCTGGATCGGCAGCTTCGACCCTTGAGCCGCCTCCACCATGCGGATGATCTGCGCCAGCACGGTATCGGACCCCACCTTGGTGGCGCGGACCGTGAAGGCGCCCGTGTTGTTGACGGTGCCGCCGACGACGCCCGCGCCGGGCCCCTTCTCCACCGGCACCGGCTCGCCGGTGATCATCGACTCGTCGACGAAGCTCGCGCCGTCCGTCACCTCGCCGTCGACCGGCACGCGCTCGCCGGGTCGCACCCGCACGAGGTCGCCCGGGCGCACCGCGTCCACCGGCACCTCGCTCTCGGCGCCGTCGCGGATCACCCGCGCGATCTTCGGCGCGAGGCGAACGAGCCGGCTGATCGCCTCGGACGTGCGCCCCTTGGCCCGCGCCTCGAGGAAGCGCCCGAGCAGGACGAGGGTGACGATGACCGCTGCCGCCTCGTGATAGACATAAGCGGTGCCGGCCGGCAGCAGGCCCGGCGCGAAGGTCGCGACCAGCGAATAGTCGTAGGCCGCGAGGGTGCCGATGGCGACGAGGGAATTCATGTCCGGAGCGCCCCGGACCAGCGCCGGCAAGCCCTTGCGGTAGAATCGCAGGCCCGGACCCAGGAGCACGGCCGTGGTGAGCGCGAACTGGACGAGCCAGCTCGTCCGGTGCCCGATCGTCCGCCCGATCCAGTCGTGCATGCCCGGAACGACGTGGGAGCCCATCTCCAGGGCGAAGACGGGAAGGGTCAGCGCCGCCGCGACGACGAGCGCGCGCCGCAGGAGGGAGCACTCGTCGTCCCGCGCCGCGCGCTCGCGCTCGGCCAGATCCGAGCCCTGGCGCACCTCCTCGGCCTCGTAGCCGGTCTCCTCGACGGCCGCGACGAGGCGCGCGCCGGCGTCCGCGCCGCCCACGATCGTGACCCGGGCCCGCTCGGTGGCGAGGTTGACGCCCGCCTCCACGACCCCGGGCACGCGCCGCAGCGCAGCCTCCACGCGCCCGACGCAGGACGCGCAGGTCATGCCGCGCACGGAAAGCTCGATGGTGGATTCGACCGGGTCGTAACCCGTGTCGCGGATCGCCTCGATCACGGCACCTGCCGCGTCCCCGCGATCGAACTCGACCCGAGCCCGCTCGGTCGCGAGATTGACCGCGACGCGGCGCACGCCGGGCACGCGGGCGACCGCCTTCTCGACCCGGCCGACGCAGGACGCGCAGGTCATTCCGTGGATCGGGATATCGAGGGCGGTGTCTTGGCTGGCCATGGGAGCCTCCTGGTCCATCATGACCGGGACCGATGCTCCTTCCCATGATGGGAAGGTCAAGCGCTGTTTTGAAGGGGAGGGCACCACCTCCCCTCTCCCATGGGTGAGGAGCCGGGAGCGAGGGGTACCACGCCGATCCAGCTCGCTCCCGCGCCCGCCGCCAGCCGTTCTAGGCTCCAAGCTCAGACCCGGACCCGCCCGCCGCTGGATGGCCGGCTCAAGCCGGGCCATGACGACCGGGAGGGCTCGGCGGATCTACCGGATCCCTCGCCCCCAGGCCTCTCTTCCCTGAGACGGCAGAGCGCTCAATAGTATCGCAGCTCCGTCGCCTTGCCCCAGAACACCCGGTACGCGAAGGCGGTGTAGAGGCCGATCATCGGCAGGACCACCATGGCGCCGACGAACATAACGAGGAGCGACTCCGGCGCCGCGGCGGCCTGCCAGATCGTGAGCGTCTCGGGCACCACATAGGGGAAGAACGAGTAGGCAAGGCCGTGGAAGCCCAGGGCGAAGAGGCCCACGGCCCCGGCGAAGGGCACCCAGCAGAACCGGTCCGTGCGCGTCGGCAAGTGGCGCAGCGCCAGATGCAGGGCGACGACGAGGCCGGCGGTCACCACGGGGATCGGCGCCAGCAGGAGCAGGTTCGGCAGGCTGAACCACTTGTCGAAGATGCGCTCGCTGATGAGCGGCGTGACCACCGAGACGACGGCCATGCCGAGCGCCGTGAGGCCCAGCGTGCTGCGGGCCCAGGCAACGGCGCGGCGCTGGAGCTCGCCCTCCGCCTTCATCACGAGCCAGGCCGCGCCGACGAAGGCGTAGCCCGCCGCGAGGCACAAGGCCGTCAGCAGCGCGAAGGCGACATGGGCGGGGGTGCGGTCGAAGCCGACGATATAGAGGCCGAGCATGTAGCCCTGCGACAGCGCCGTGAGGGCGGAACCCGCCACGAAGGCCCAATCCCACCAGGGCTTCTGCCCCGCCGCCGCCTTGGCGCGGAACTCGAACGAGACCCCGCGCATGATGAGCCCCAGGAGCATGACCGCGACGGGCAGGTAGAGCGCGCCCAGGATCGCCCCGTGCGCCTGCGGGAAGGCGACCAGCAGGAGGCCCACCGCCAGCACCAGCCAGGTCTCGTTGGCGTCCCAGAAGGGGCCGATGGAGGCGATCATCCGGTCGCGGTCGACGTCGGGGATGCGGGCGCCGGCGAGGATGCCGACGCCGAGGTCGTAGCCGTCGAGGACGACGTAGAGGAGGATCGCGGCGCCCATGAGCACCGCGAAGGCGACGGGGAGCCAGGCTCCGTTGGCGAGCATGTCCATGAGGGTCTCCGATCAGGCGGTGGCCGCGACCCCGGCGCCGGCGGCGGTGGCGCCGCCGTCGCGCACGGGCTCGGCCGTATCGTGGCTCGCGGGCGCGCCGGAGCGCCGGGCGAGGAAGAAGATCGTGGCGATGAAGGCCGCGAGCAGGGCGGCATAGACCGCGAGGTACCCCACCAGCGTCGAGGCCACCATGCCGGCGCCCACCGTCCGCGAGGCCGCCTGCGCCGTGGTGAGCACGCCCGTGACGAGCCAGGGCTGGCGGCCGATCTCGGTGACGTACCAGCCCGCCAGCGTCGCGATCCAGCCCGCGAAGGTCATGGCGACGAGCACGCGGGCGACGTGCCGGTGGAGCTCGCCGCGCCGCCACAGCTGGAACGAGGCGAGCCAGGACACGGCCAGCATGAGGAACCCGATGCCGACCATCACCCGGAAGGCGAAGAAGACGGGCCGGACGGGCGAATGAACCTCGAAGTCGTTGAGGCCCTTCACCTCGCCGTGCCAGTCGTGGGTCAGGATGAACGAGCCCAGATTCGGGATCGCGATCTCGAGGTCGTTGCGCCGCTCGGCCTCGTTCGGGACCGCGAAGAGGATCAGGGGCGCGCCCTGCTTCGTCTCCCAATGGCCCTCCATGGCGGCGATCTTGGCGGGCTGGTGCTCCAGCGTGTTCAGTCCATGCAGGTCGCCCGCCAGGATCTGGAGCGGGATCAGCGCGGCGGCGAGCATGACGCCGGTGCGCAGGGCCGCCATGACGCCGGGGGTCCGGTCGCCGCGCAGGTACCGGTAGGCCGACACGCCCGCCACCAGGAAGGCGGCGGTGAGGCCGGAGGCCAGCAGCATGTGGACGAGCCGGTAGGGCATCGACGGGTTGAAGACGATGGCCCACCAGTCGGTCGCGTGAGCCACGCCGTCGCGCATCTCGAAGCCCGCGGGGGTCTGCATCCACGAGTTCAGGACGAGGATCCAGAAGGCCGACAGCGTCGTGCCGCCCGCGACCAGCACGGTGGCCAGCGTGTGGACGCGGTTCGAGACCCGGTTGTAGCCGAACAGCATGATGCCGAGGAACGAAGCCTCGAGGAAGAAGGCGGTCAGCACCTCGTAGGCGAGGAGCGGCCCCGCGATGTTGCCCACCGTGTTCATGAAGCCCGGCCAGTTGGTGCCGAACTGGAAGGACATGGTGATGCCCGACACCACGCCGAGCGCGAACGAGAGGGCGAAGACCTTCACCCAGAACTTGTAGGCGTCCATCCAGCGCTCCTCGCCCGTGGCGTTGAAGCGCAGCTTGAAGAACAGGAGCACCCAGCCCAGCGCGATGGTGATCGTGGGGAACAGGATGTGGAACGAGATGTTCGCGCCGAACTGGATCCGGGCGAGGGTGAGGGCGTCCATGGCGGTCAGTCCTGGTCGGGGGAGGGGGTCCGGCGGGCGCGAGCGCGTCCGCCGGGCAGAACCGTCAGGCGGTCCTTCCATTCGAGGATCTTCTGGACCTTGGTGCCCAGGGTCAGC
>DASPJU010000722.1:0-3995 GCA_035628475.1 Salinarimonas sp.
TGGTCGAGGGGCTCGACATCGTGATCGTGCGCGAGCTCACGGGGGGCGTCTATTTCGGCGAGCCCAAGGAGATCGTGACCCTGGAGGACGGCTCGAAGCGCGCGGTGGACACCCAGCTCTACACCACGGGGGAGATCGACCGCATCGCCCGCGTCGCCTTCGACCTCGCCCGCAAGCGCCGCAACAAGGTCTCCTCTGCCGAGAAGAACAACGTCATGAAGTCGGGCGTGCTCTGGAAGGGGGTCGTCACGGCCGTGCACAAGGAGGCCTATGCCGACGTCGAGCTCGAGCACGTGCTCGCCGACAACTGCGCCATGCAGCTCGTACGCTGGCCCAAGCAATACGACGTGATCGTCACCGACAACCTGTTCGGCGACATCCTCTCCGACGTCGCCGCCATGCTCACGGGCTCGCTCGGCATGCTGCCCTCCGCCTCGCTGGGCGCCGAGGATCCCGCCACCGGCCGGCGCAAGGCGCTCTACGAGCCGGTCCACGGCTCGGCCCCCGACATCGCGGGACGGGGGCTCGCCAACCCCATCGCCATGATCGGCTCCTTCGCGATGGCGCTGCGCTATTCCTTCGGCCAGATCGAGGCCGCGGACATGCTCGAGCGCGCCATCACCGGCGCGCTCGCCTCCGGCACCCGCACCAAGGACATCGCGCCCGCGGGCGCCAACGCGGTGGGCACCGGCGAGATGGGCGACGCGATCGTGAAGGAGCTGCAGGTGCTGGCGGCCTGAGGCAGGCCGCCCCTCTCCCGGTGATGGAGGGGTGACCACCTCGAACGAGCGATCCCCCCTCATTCTGAGGTGCCCCGCGGAGCCCGGCCCCGAAGCACGCGGAACGCCTGCCATGGACGGCCGCAACCCCAAGAGCGCCCTTCGAGGCTCGCTCCGCTCGCACCTCAGGACGAGGCGGCAGGGAGGGATCGGCGGGGGTGGGAGGAAGCTGGTCCAGCACCCGGGAGAAGCGTGACTCCCTCAGCGCAGCCCCGGAGGCGCCACGAAGTCGACCGGTCCGAAGGGATTGCTGGCGCCGATGAACGGGCCGTTGGTGATCGGGTCGGGGAGCACGCCCTCGCCGAAGCGCACGGCCTGGTGGGCGTAGGGAGGGCTGTTGAGGTAGCTCTGCACGCCCACCGTGGCGTAGCGGTTGAGGCTGCCGGGCTGCACGACGTTGCCGGCGTCCAGATAGGAGCGCGGGCGCACGTTGAGGATCAGCACCTCGCCGTCGCGGGTGCGGCGGGTCTGGGCCTCGGCGGGCAGGGCGGCGGCCAGGGCCGCGAGGGCGGACAGGGCAAGGGTGGTGCGGCGCATGGGGGTCCTCCGTGGGGCTCCAGGGTTCAAGATGGAGCCCGCCACGAAAGTTCCCCGCCCGCGATGCGCGGGCGCACGTGACGCGCCCCGTCAGGGGGTCCCAGGGATCGTCCCGCGCAGGAGCGGCGCCTCGAGCCAGCTCGTGCGGCCGAGGCACGCGGGCAGGCGCCGCTCCTCGGCGGCCGCGAAGAAGGCGCGCAGCATCGCGTCCTCCGCTCCCGGCCGAGGCTGGAGCCGGTCGATGAGGCAGGCGAGCCCCGCGCGGTCGGCGGGGCGCTCGGCGCTTCCGCACAGCCAGCCCAGCAGGCGCAGGTCGGCTTCCGGATGTTCCGAGCGGAAGGCGAGGCAGGCCCGCTCCACCGCCTCCTCGACCGCGACGTCCGCGGTCTCCACCGGGCCGAGCTTGGTGGCGACCGCCACGGGCGTCCCGCTGCGGGTCACCGCGAAGCCCGCCTCCGCGGCGTGGCGCACGAGATCGATGAAGAAGCTCGGGGGTCGCGGCTCGGGATCGCCCCGGCGGATCGCCAGGCGCAGATGCAGGCCGTCCCCCGAGAAGGCGCCCCAGGAGAGCACGTCCTCGTGCCCGCCCTCCCGATGCCGGCGCGCCGCCACCACGAGGGGCAGGCCCCGCAGCTCCGGCGCGGGCAACGCGAAGACGGCGGGGGGGCCAGCCACCGGGCTCCAGTCCGGAGGCGGCGCCGTCGCGACCGCGGTCGCCGGCGGGGGCGGGGGCATATCCGACAGGAGCCCGGAGCGCGCCAGCAAGGCCGCCAGGCCGAGCAGCGCCGCCATGCAGGCGATCCCGGCCACGGGGGCGCCGGTCTCCGGATGCGCGCGGCGCGCGGCAAGCTCTCTCACGATCGGTCCTCCGGGTCGGGACGCGGGACGAGCCCCAGCATTCGAGGGAACGCGTTGAGGCTTTCGTTACCTTGGGCGACGATCTGGACTCAGGGTGAATCCCGGCGCGCCGGGACGCCCGCGCGTTAGGCTCGCGTCAACCATGGCCGGGCTTGACAGAAGCCCCGCCCGATGGTGTCTCCTGCGGCGGACCCGCGGGGCGGGTCACGGGGTTACCGGTTCGATGCGCCTTCGCTCGACCAGAACGAAAACGACGCGCACGGTGGCGAAAGCCGCCGCCTGATCGTTCGCCCTCGTCCCCGGTCCTCTCCCCAACGGGTCGAGAGGAGCCCTCGTCTCCCGGGGAGACCACATCGCCAGGAGAAGTCACATGGGTTTCAAGGTCGCCGTCGTGGGTGCCACCGGCAATGTCGGGCGCGAGATGCTCGACATCCTCGCCGAGCGCGCCTTCCCCGCCGACGAGGTCGTGGCCATCGCCTCGCGCCGCTCGCAGGGCACGGAGGTCTCGTTCGGGGACCGGACCCTCAAGGTGAAGGCGCTCGACACCTACGACTTCGCCGACACGGACATCTGCCTCATGTCGGCGGGCGGCGAGGCCTCCAAGGAATGGTCGCCGAAGATCGCGGCTCAAGGAGCGGTCGTGATCGATAACTCGTCCGCGTGGCGCTACGACCAGGACGTGCCCCTGGTGGTGCCGGAGGTGAACGCCGCGGCGGTCGCCGGCTTCAAGAAGAAGGGCATCATCGCCAACCCGAACTGCTCGACGGCGCAGCTCGTCGTGGCCCTCAAGCCCCTGCACGACCGCGCCACCATCCGCCGCGTCGTGGTCTCGACCTATCAGTCGGTGTCGGGGGCCGGCAAGGAGGGCATGGACGAGCTCGATCGCCAGACCAAGGCGATCTACTCGCTCCAGGACCTGCAGCAGACCAAGTTCCCCAAGCGCATCGCCTTCAACCTGATCCCGCACATCGACACCTTCATGGAGGACGGCTTCACCAAGGAGGAATGGAAGATGATGGTCGAGACCAAGAAGATCCTCGACCCGAAGATCAAGCTCACCGCCACCTGCGTGCGCGTGCCCGTCTTCATCGGCCATTCCGAGAGCGTGAACGTCGAGTTCGAGAACCCCATCACGGCCGACGAGGCCCGCGAGATCCTGCGCGCCGCGCCCGGCGTGGTGGTGATCGACAAGCGCGAGCCCGGCGGCTACGTCACCCCGCACGAGGCGGCGGGCGAGGACGCCACCTACATCTCGCGCATCCGGGAGGACTACACGGTCGAGAACGGGCTCGCCTTCTGGTGCGTCTCCGACAACCTGCGCAAGGGCGCGGCCCTGAACGCGGTCCAGATCGCCGAGGCGCTCCTCAACCGCAACCTGATCCAGGCCAAGAAGCGGGCGGCGTGAAGCGCCCCTCTCCCCCTTTGCGGGGAGATGCCCCGCAAAGGGAGAGGGGTGCGCCGGTGCGGGGCAGCGGCGCCGCGACGGCTGGTTCTAGCGTCCTTGGCAGGACCCGTGGCGCGGCGCTGGCGCGCCGCACCCCCCTCTCCGCCACAAGGGGGGAGAGGGATCACCGGCATCGCCGGCGCAGGTCGCTGGAGGTCGGTCGAGACGGGCACGCGCGTCCTCTCCCCCCTTGTGGGGGAGATGCCCCGAAGGGGCAGAGGGGGGTGCGCCGGTGCGGGGCAGCGGCGCCGCGACGCTCCGGTAAGCGAGCGGCTGGCAGGACTGTCGGCGCGGCGCTTCGCGCCGCACCCCCCTCTCCATCTCTCCCCCACAAGGGGGGAGAGGGATCACCGGCACGAGCCGCGGCGCGGCACGTT
>DASPJU010000723.1:0-4154 GCA_035628475.1 Salinarimonas sp.
GGCACGTCGAAGATGTCGTCCCGCACGTTGGGCAGCTCTCCGTCGGTCGAGGGGTTGTCCACTTCGGCGGGCCTGTCATAATTGCTTCAATGATCATTGAGATATGAAGATATGGACGAACGGCAAGCCCTCGACGCATTCGGCGCCCTGTCGCAGGAAACCCGCCTGCACGTCGTGCGCCTCCTCGTGCAGGCAGGTCCCGAGGGCATGCCCGCCGGCGCCATCGCCGACGCCATGGGCGCGTCGTCCTCGAACGCTTCCTTCCACCTGGGGCACCTCGAACGCGCCGGCCTGATCCAGTCCCGCCGCGAGGCCCGATCCATCATCTACAGCGCCAACCTGCCCGGCCTCGCCGGCCTCGTCCGCTTCCTCATGGAGGATTGCTGCCGCGGGCGCCCGGAGATTTGCGCCCCCGCGCTGGAGAGCATGGCCTCCTGCTCCTGCGAACCGGAGAACGCCCGTGGCTGACCCCCTCCCGCCTGACGTCGTCATCTACCACAACCCCGACTGCGGCACGTCGCGCAACACGCTGGCGCTCATCCGCAACGCCGGCGTCGAGCCGCACGTGATCGAGTACCTCAAGACCCCGCCGAGCCGGGCCATGCTGCGCGCCCTCGTCGAGCGCATGGGCGTGCCCCTGCGGGCGGTCATCCGCGAGAAGGGCACGCCCTATGCCGAGCTCGGCCTCGCCGACCCGTCGCTTCCCGACGACGCGCTCCTCGACGCTATGCTGGCCCACCCCGTCCTCATCAACCGGCCCATCGTCGTGAGCCCGAAAGGCGTGCGCCTGTGCCGCCCCTCCGAGGAGGTGATCGACCTCCTGCCCCCGCAGCAGGGCGAGTTCGTCAAGGAGGACGGCGAGCGCGTGGTGGACGAGCACGGCCGCCAGGTGGCCTCGGCATGAGCACGAGCTACGGTCACGGCCAGCGCCTCGCGGCCGAGGGCCTCGGCACGGCCCTCCTCGTCGCCACGGTCGTCGGCTCAGGCATCATGGCCGAACGGCTCGCCGGCGGCAGCGTCGCGCTCGCGCTCCTGTGCAACACGATCCCGACGGGCGCGATCCTCTTCGTGCTGATCACGGTGCTGGGACCGGTCTCGGGAGCGCACTTCAACCCGGCCGTGACCCTCGTCTTCGCGCTCCGGCGGGAGATGCCGTGGGGTGCCGTCGCGCCCTACGTTGCCGCCCAGGTCGCGGGCGGGATCGCCGGCACTCTCCTGGCACACGTCATGTTCGACCAAGCCATCCTCCAGTTCTCGACCACCGCCAGAACCGGGCCGGCCCAGTGGGTGTCCGAGGCGGTCGCCACGTTTGCCCTGGTGCTCACCATCCTGGGGACACTCAGGGCCCGCCCCGACGCGGTGCCGGTCTGCGTGGCTCTCGTCATCACAGCCGCCTACTGGTTCACGGCGTCCACGTCCTTCGCCAACCCCGCCGTGACCGTCGCGCGGGCGCTCTCGAACACCTTCGCCGGGATCGCGCCCGGCGACGTGCCGGCCTTCGTCGCGGCGCAGATCGGCGGCGGCGGCCTCGCCCTCGTCGTCGCCGAGCGCGTGTTCGGGTGGGTCGCCACCGCGCGGGAGAAGCCGTCGCTCGTGCAGCGTTCCGCAGCCGAGTAACCCTCGCCTGCCAGGCTAGATTGTGTTTCGACGATCATCGAAATAGTGCTTGACAGCCACGTTGGCTTGGACCAAATTATTTCCATGAACATCGAACAAGCCGCCAAGCAGCTCGAAGCCCTCGGCAACCCCACCCGCCTGGAGGTCTACCGGACCCTCGTCCGGGCCGGGGCGAACGGGCTGGCCGTGAGTAGCGTGCAGCAGAAGCTCGGCATCCCGGCCTCGACGCTTTCGCACCACCTCCACCGGCTCATCCTGACCGGGCTGGTGACGCAGGAGCGCCAGGCGACGACCTTAATCTGCCGGGCCAACTATCCTGCCATGCAGGGCCTCGTCGGCTTCCTGGTCGACGAGTGCTGTGCTGATGCCTGCATGCCATCGGCCGCTGACGACGCAGCGTGAGGTGTTTTTTTCGCCCTAACTTCCAAATTTTTAGAAGCACAGGAGAAAGCGCTATGACGATCCTGACCAGACTGATCCGAGCCCTCGGCCACCGCCGCGCCGTCCGCTCCATGACCGACCTGAGCGACCACTCCCTGGCCGACATCGGCCTGCTGCGCACCGACGTGCACGCCGCGCTCGGACGCTCCTACCTGGGCGACCCCTCGCGCATCCTGAAGGACGCCTGCTGCCACTGGCGCACCTTCGCGAGCCGCTTTCGGCCCTCGTCCGACCCCGTCGCCTGCTGCTAGCCTTCACCTCTGGAGAGCCCTATGTCCGAGACCTCCACCCTACCCGTCGCGGTGATCGGCGCGGGACCCGTGGGCCTCGCGGCCGCGGCCCACCTCATCGACCGTGGCGTGCCGGTGCGCGTTTACGAGGCCGGCGAGAGCGTCGGCGCCAACGTGCGCGACTGGGGACACGTTCGCCTGTTCTCGCCGTGGAGATACAACACGGACGCCGCAGCCCGCGCGCTCCTCAAGGCGCATGGCTGGCAGGAGCCTCCCGGCGACGCGATGCCGACGGGCCATGACCTCTACGAGGCCTACCTGAAGCCACTCGCCGCCACCCCCGAGATGGCCGCCGTCGTCGAGACCCGTACCCGGGTTCAGGCCATCACCCGCCAGGGTGCCGACAAGGTCATGAGCAAGGGGCGCGGGGACAAGCCCTTCGTCGTTGCCGTCGCGAACGGCGACGGTGCGATCCGGCGGGACCTCGCCCGGGCCGTCATTGATGCTTCTGGTACCTGGACCTCGCCCAACCCCCTCGGGGCCGGTGGAATCGCCGCCGATGGCGAAGTCGAGCACGGGGGACACATCACGTACGGCATCCCCGACGTCCTGGGGCGCGACCGCGACGCATATATCGGCAACACGATCCTCGTGGTGGGCGCCGGCCACTCCGCCGCCAACGTTCTCCTCGACCTCGCCCGCCTCGCCGAGCGGGATCCCCGCACCACCATCGTCTGGGCGACCCGGGGCGAGAACCTCATGCGGGTCTACGGGGGCGGTCGGGCGGACAAGCTCCCGGCGAGAGGCGAGCTCGGCTCGAACCTGCAGGCGCTCGTCGAGAGCGGGCGCGTCACCCTGGTCGCAGGGTTCGGCGCGACCCGCGTGCGCAAGGAGGGGCGTCAGGTGGTGGTCGCCGGCGAGACCGCGTCCGGTTCGCGCGAGCTCGGTCCCGTCGACCGTGTCGTGGTCACGACCGGCCAGCGCCCGGACCTCGCCCTTACGCGGGAGCTACGGCTCGACCTCGATCCCTGGCTGGAGAGCTCGAAGGCGCTCGGGCCCCTCATCGACCCGAACTTGCACTCCTGCGGATCAGTGCCGCCCCATGGCCACCGGGAGCTCGCGCACCCCGAGCCGGGCTTCTACACGGTCGGCATCAAGAGCTACGGACGGGCGCCCACCTTCTTGATGCTCACCGGGTACGAGCAGGTCCGGTCCGTGACCGCGGCCATCGCCGGCGACCTGGCAGCGGCGGACGACGTCAATCTCGTCCTGCCTGAGACGGGCGTCTGCTCGACGAGCGTCGCCTCCGACGAGGCCTCTGCCGACTGCTGCGGCGGGCCGGCCCCGGAGGCGCAGGACGCCTGCTGCAAGGCGGGCGCGGTCACGAAGGCGGCCGGGGCCCCGGGCTGCGGATGCGGCCCCGCGGCGCCCGCCCGGACGGGCTGCTGCTAGGATGGCGGTGTCGGGCTCCCTGGCGGCGGACGCTGCCCTCAAACCCGGGCGCGGGGTGGTGATCACCGCGCTCGGAATCACGCAGATCCTTGCCTGGGGTTCGTCCTACTACCTGCCGGCGGTGCTCGCGACGCCCATCGCCGCCGACACGGGGTGGTCGCTCTCGCTCGTCGCGGCAGGGCTGTCGCTGGGGCTCCTCGCCTCCGGGCTGGCCTCGCCCCGGGTCGGGCGCGCCATCGACCGCCTCGGGGGGCGCCCAGTCCTGGCCCTGAGCTCGGTCCTGATCGCTGCGGGCCAAGCTACCCTGGCGATGGCGCACGATCCGGCTGTCTACTTCGCGGCTTGGCTCATGATGGGGGCCGGCATGGGGGCAGGGCTGTACGACGCCGCCTTCTCGACCCTCGGGCGGCTCTA
>DASPJU010000724.1:0-6736 GCA_035628475.1 Salinarimonas sp.
TCGCGCCTGCGGATGCAGGTGGATTCCAAGCCCGAGGAGCTCGACAACATCGACCGCGAGATCGTGCGCCTGAAGATCGAGGCGGAAGCCCTGAAGAAGGAGACCGACGCCGCCTCCAAGGAGCGCCTGACGCGCCTCGAGCGCGACCTGGCGGATCTCGAGGAGCGGTCGGCGGCCATCACGGCGCGGTGGCAGGCCGAGAAGAACAAGCTCGGCCGCGCGGCGGAGATCAAGAAGCAGCTCGACGACGCCCGCACGGGCCTGGCGAACGCGCAGCGCGCGGGCGACTGGGCCAAGGCGGGCGAGCTCGCCTATGGCGTCATCCCGGGGCTCGAGGCCGAGCTCAAGGAGGTGGAGGCCGCGGGCGACGGCGCCGGCATGATGGAGGAGGCGGTCACGCCCGACCACGTGGCCGGGGTTGTGTCGCGCTGGACCGGCATCCCCGTCGACCGGATGCTCGAGGGCGAGCGCGAGAAGCTCCTCAAGATGGAGGAGGCGCTCTCCCGCCGCGTGGTGGGGCAGCACGAGGCGGTGGTCGCGGTCGCGACCGCGGTGCGCCGCGCCCGCGCCGGCCTGCAGGACCCCAACCGCCCCATCGGCTCGTTCATGTTCCTCGGCCCCACGGGCGTGGGCAAGACCGAGCTCACCAAGGCGCTCGCGGGCTTCCTGTTCGACGACGAGACGGCGTTGGTTCGCCTCGACATGTCCGAGTACATGGAGAAGCACTCGGTCGCCCGCCTCATCGGCGCGCCCCCGGGCTATGTGGGCTACGAGGAGGGCGGGGCGCTCACCGAGGCCGTGCGCCGGCAGCCCTACCAGGTGGTGCTGTTCGACGAGATCGAGAAGGCGCACGCGGACGTGTTCAACGTGCTCCTCCAGGTCCTCGACGACGGGCGGCTCACGGACGGGCAGGGGCGCACCGTCGACTTCCGCAACACGCTCATCATCATGACCTCGAACCTCGGCGCGGAATATCTCGTGAGCCAGCCCGAGGGCCAGGACACGGACGCGGTGCGGGACGAGGTCATGGGGGTGGTGCGGAGCCATTTCCGGCCCGAGTTCCTCAACCGGGTCGACGAGATCATCCTCTTCCACCGCCTGATGCGGGACCAGATGGGGGCGATCGTCGACATCCAGATGAGGCGCCTGCAGAAGCTCCTCGACGAGCGCAAGATCGCGCTCGAGCTCTCGGACGAGGCCCGCGACTGGCTCTCCGCCAAGGGCTACGACCCGGCCTACGGCGCGCGTCCCCTCAAGCGCGTGATCCAGAAGGCGGTGCAGGACCCGCTCGCCGAGCTGATCCTGGCGGGGCAGATCCACGACGGCGAGACCGTGCCGGTGACGGTCGGCCCCCTGGGGCTGACCATCGGCGGCTACGCGGCCGGATCCGCCGGCCGCTCGACCCCGCCCTCCGGCGTGGCGCTGCACTGAGCGCGCGGCGCCCCCCGCCCGGGCGGGGGGCGCCGAGGGGCTTCCCACCCGACCCGGCCTGCCCCTATGGTGCACCCCGTCATGCCGGCGAGGGGGTGTCCACCATGGTGATCATGATCGAGGTCGTCGCGAGCCTCGCGTTCGTCGGGATCGGCTTCGCGGCCGGCTGGTACGCGCGCGAGCGCGTCCTTCGCCGCCAGGCGCCCTGAGGGGCGGTCCTCCGGCGCGGCACGGAACCCGACGGAGGCCTCATGTCAGCCCTCACCGACATCGACTGGCAGGCCCTGGTCATCCCGACGCATTCCGTCGCCGAGATGATGCTGCGGGGCACGGTGATGTATCTCGCCCTGTTCGTCCTCATGCGCGTCATCCTGAAGCGCCAGTCCGGCGGCCTCGCGATCACGGACGTGCTCGTCGTCGTGCTCATCGCGGACGCGGCCCAGAACGGCATGGCCCGCGACTACGAATCCGTGACCGAGGGCGTCGTCCTCGTGGCCACGATCCTGTTCTGGAGCTACGCGCTGGACTGGCTGGGCTACCGCTTCCCGGCCTTCGAGCGGCTGATGCATCCGCCGCCCCTGCGTCTCGTGGAGGACGGCCGGCTCCTGCGCCGGAACATGCGCCAGGAGCTCATCACGATCGAGGACCTGATGTCGGCGATCCGCGAGCAGGGCGTCGCCGAGCTCGCGGACGTGAAGCTCGCCTCCATAGAGGCCGACGGCCGGATCAGCGTCATCCCGAAGGACGGCCCCTGACGAGCCTGGAAGGGGGCGGCGCGTCCCGCGGGGGCGAGGGCGAGGGTGATCAGGCCTGCCCGCCGCGCCGATGGGGATGATCTAGGCCAGGCCGGCTGAACGGCAGCGGAACGGCGTCGCGCTCAGACCGGCTCGACCCCGCACCACTCCGCCACGAAGAGCGCCATGGCGGCCGTGACCCGCTTCACGGAGGCGAGCTCCACCCGCTCGTCGACGCCGTGGATGCTCTGCCCGACGGGGCCGTAGCACAGGGCCGGCACGCGGTCGTAGAGGGCATGCACCCGGGTGTCGAGATAGCCCGCCGTCATGAAGCTCTCGAGCGCCCGGCCCGTCGCGGCCTCGTGGGCGCGGGCCAGCGCCGCTTCCGCCTCGGAGCCCTCCTCCAGCACGTAGCCCTCGGCGAAGAAGCCGTCGAAGGCGATCCGCGGCGGGTTGTTGGCGAGGAAGGGATCCGCGCGCGCGAACGCCGCCACGACCTCCTCGACGGCCCGCGCCGCCTCCCCGGCCGGGGTGCCGGGATAGAGCGCGATGCGGCATTCGAGCCGGCACCAGGCCGGCACCGAGGAGGCCCAGTCCCCGCCCTCGATGCGTCCGACATTGAGGTTGATCGGGTGGTCCGCGTCGGCGAAATGCGGCCGGCCGGCCCGATCCTCGTTCCAGCGCGCCTCGAGCGCGCGCAGCGCCCCCACGATCCGGTAGGCCGCGTCGATGGCGTTCGCCCCCGTCCCCATCTCGCGCACGTGGACCGGATGGCCGCGCACCTCGACCGTGAACCACAGGACGCCCACATTGGCCCGCACCAGCCGCTCGTCCTCCGGCTCGGGGATGAGCACCGCGTCGGCGCGGTAGCCGCGCAGATGGGTCATGAGGGCGCCGTTGCCGGTCGATTCCTCCTCGACCACGGACTGGACGTAGACCGTGGCGGCGGGCTGGAGGCCGATGCGGCGCAGGGCGTCGAGGCAGGCGAGGTTGGCCGCGTGCCCCGCCTTCATGTCGGCGGACCCGCGCCCATGGAGCCAGCCCTCCGCGATCGCCGGCTCGAAGGGGGGCCGCGTCCACATGTCGGCCGGGCCGGTCGGCACCACGTCCACATGGGCCTGGAGGATGAGGGAGCGGCCGCGCTCGGCGCGCGGGCGGTGGATGCCGACCACGATCGGCGCGTCGGAATGGCGCTCCGACACGGGCGCGCCGCCCGGATGGCGCGCGAGCGCTTGGCCGTCCATCGCGAAGCGGTCGGTGGCGTAGCCGCGCCGCCTCAGCTCGCGGAAGACGAAGTCCTGGATCGCGTGCTCCTCGCCCCGCAGCGAGGGAAAGCGCACCAGCTCCTGGGTGAGCGCGACCTGGTCCCCGAAACCCTCCTCCACGGCGGCGATGACGCGGTCGCGCAGGGCGGGATCGAGGGGCATCGGCGGGCTCCGGGCACCCGTCGATCAGACGGGCGGGGCGCCGGCCTGTCAATCGGCGGCGCGGGCCTGATCGCTCGCGAGCCGGCGGGGCGCCTCGCCGGCCCGGCGCACCAGGCCCGTGCGCAGCATGCGCTCGGCGAGGTCCGAGGAGCCGAGGCGGCAGGCGCCGACGCCCTCGGTCGCGGTCTCGAGGCGGTAGCGGCAGGAGACGGTCCGCCAGCGGGTGGTGAGCTCCAGCACCGTGGCGGCGCGCTGCCCGCAGGGCTCGCGCCGACCGTCCACGGTGCGGCAGGTCTCGTCGGCGCCCGGAAGGTCGAGATCCGCGAGCCGGATCCGGATGCCGCCGGCGACCAGCGTGCGCCCGTCCGCGACCGTCACCTCCTTGAACTCGCGCTCGACCGCCCCCGGCGCCGGGGGCGCCGCGAAGCCCGTCGGCGCGGGGGCGGGACCGGTCGCGAGCGGCGTCGGCGCGCCGAGCGAAACGGCCGCGAAGAGGTCGAGGCGCGGCGGAACCCGGCTCGCCTCGCCGAGCCGGGTTCCGTCCTTCGCCGGAGCCGCGACCGGCGCCGCGCCCCGGGCCGCCTCGACGGGAGAGCCCATGCCCGCGAGGCCCACGCTCAGGGCCGTCAGGGCTCCCGCCAGGGCCGCGGCGCGGCCCGCGACCCCCAACGCCCTCGCGGCCGCGCTCGGCCGGCGGGGGCCGACGTCCCAGACTGCGCCGTTGATGCGGATCCGCGCCATGATGCACACCTTGTGTTCAAGTCAGAGCACAGTAGAGCAGAGGCGTTTCAACGTTTGTCTAAAGAACACCGTAAAAACAATCCTGCATTCTGGTTCATCGATCGGTAACGATGTCGGTTGGAGCCGATCAAGAAAGGATTGGTTCACGTAAGCGATAACTCGCCAAATCGATTCACCGGCGATTCACGACCGCGGTCGTTTGCTGGCGTCAACGAAAAGGCGTCAGGGAACGACCGACATGCGGACCAAGGGCATCGTGATGATCGCGCTCGCGGCGGTCATGGGGCTCGTCGCGGTGCTGGCCGGCCGGGCCTGGCTCGACCGGCAGTCCGGCGAGCGCCTGCGCCAGATGAACCAGGCCTCGATCCGGCCCGTCGCGCCCGCCGCCACCGTGGTCGTGGCGGCGCTGCCCCTGCGCTGGGGCACCGAGATCACCCGCCAGCACCTGCGCGAGGTGGAATGGCCCGCGGGGGCCCTGCCCCGGGGCGCCTTCGCCCGCATCGACGACATCCTCGACGGCAAGCACCGCCGCGTGGCCCTGGCCCCCATGGAGGAGAACGAGCCGGTCCTGCCCACGAAGGTCACGGGCCCGGGGGGTCGGGCGTCGCTCGCCGCGGTGCTCGCCGAGGGCATGAAGGCCGCCACCATCCGGGTCAACGACGTGCTCGGCGTGGGCGGCTTCGTGCTGCCGGGCGAGCGGGTCGACGTGATCGTGACCCGCGCCGCCGACCGGGGCGAGGCCTTCGCGGACGTGATCGCCCAGAACCTGCGGGTGCTCGCGATCGACCAGATCGCCGACGAGCGCTCCGACAAGCCCTCGATCGCCAAGGCCGTGACCCTCGAGGTCACCACGGCCCAGGCCCAGAAGCTCACGCTGGCCGCCAGCGTGGGCACGCTCTCGCTCGCCATGCGCTCGGCCGGCGGCCCCGAGGGGGACGGGGTGCAGCGGGTGAGCGTCGACGATCTCGGCCGGCCCCCGGCGCGCGAGGCCGACAAGCCCGCCGCCGGCGCGGTGCCGGCTTCCATGCCGGCCGCGCGCTCGCACGCGGCCGTCGGGGTCACCCGCGCCCTCAAGCGCCAGGAATACAGCGTGCCCGTCGACGCCAGGCCCTGAGGGGCGCGCAGACGGGACCACGGCAACGACCAGCTTCTCGGAGGACGGCACGTGTCCAGGATTTCAGCCAAGGGCTTCGGACGGACGGGACGACGGCGCAGCCGGCTCGCCCTCGCGATCGCGATCGCGGCGCCCATCGTGGGCACGGGGCTTCTCGCCATCGGCCTCTCCACGGCCGCTGCGGCGCGCGCGCTCACCGTGGAGCTGCGGGAGGACCGCACGGCGGGGGTGCGGGTGGTGCAGGGCAAGTCGCAGAACCTGCGCACGAGCCGCGCCTTCGTCGACCTCGTGGTGGGCGACCCCGACATCGCCGACGTGATGCCGCTCACCGACCGCACCCTCTACGTGCTCGGCCGCAAGTCGGGCACCACCAACGTCTCGATCTTCGACGCCGAGAAGCGCCTGGTGGGCGTCATCGACGTGGAGGTGGGGGCGGACGTGCCCCGCATCGCCGACGCCATCGAGCGCGACGTGCCCGGCGCCGACACCCGGGTCGGCACCGCCAACGGCCGCGCGGTCCTGTCCGGCACGGTGCCGGACGCGCCCTCCGCGGCCCGGGCGGCCGCGGCCTCGCGCGCCTTTTCCGAGGGCGTCGTCAACAATCTGCGGGTGCGCCAGCCGCAGCAGGTCATGCTCGAGGTGCGCTTCGTCGAGGCCTCCCGCGACGCGGGGCGCGAGCTGGGCCTGAGCTTCAACGTGAACGGCAAGAATGCCAACGCCGCCACGGGCTCGAGCCTCACGGGCATCCTCGCGGGCGTCACCGGCAACACGCCCTTCGGGGCGCTGGTCGGGCGCATCATCGCGGGCGGGATCACGGCCGACGTGCTCATCCAGGCCCTGGAGGACCGGGGCCTCGCCCGGCGCCTCGCCGAGCCCAACCTCGTGGCGCTCTCGGGCGAGAAGGCGAGCTTTCTCGCCGGCGGCGAGTTCCCCGTCCCCGTGGCGGGCGACCGCGACAAGATCACGGTCGACTACAAGAAGTTCGGCGTCGGCCTCACCTTCCTGCCCACCGTGCTCGAGGACGGGATCATCAACCTGCGCATCGAGCCGGAGGTGAGCCAGATCGATCCCACCACGGCCGTGAAGACCGCCTCGGTGGCGGTGCCCGGCATCATCGTGCGCCGGGCCTCCACGGTGATCGAGCTGCGCGACGGCCAGAGCTTCGCCATCGCCGGCCTCCTGCAGAGCGTCAACCAGGAAACCAAGCAGCAGCTCCCTTGGATCTCCGACGTGCCCATCATCGGCGCCCTGTTCCGCTCTACGTCCTTCGAGCGCCGGGAGACGGATCT
>DASPJU010000725.1:0-2272 GCA_035628475.1 Salinarimonas sp.
CAAGATCAAGATCGACCAGTCCTTCGTGCGCGAGATGACGACCCGCTCGAACTGCGCCGCCATCGTGAGCGCGGTGGTGGGCCTCGCCGACGAGCTCGGCATGACCGCGACCGCCGAGGGCGTCGAGACGGAGGACCAGCTCGCCCTGGTGCGGGAGGTGGGATGCCGGGAGGCGCAAGGCTATCTACTGGGCCGGCCCAAGCCGATCCTCGCGGCGTTCGAGCTGCTGCGCGCGCCGCCTGCCCCAGCGTTCCCGATGCTTCGCGCCGCCGGGGATTGAGGCACCGCAGGAAGCGCAAGTATATTCGCCAGCATTACTCTACGTCATCAATCTCATACCCAAAACGACAAGCGGTTACGCTTCATTTATCAGTGGAATACGATATTGTGGCGCTCCTTCACCTCATCGGGAGGTCGCCATGCTCGCCCCAACGGTCAGCCGCTCCGACGTCCCCTCCCGGCCGGTCCCGCCCGCCCGCGCGGCGCGCCTGTCCTGGCGCCTTCGGGAGGAAACGGCCGCGGCCCATGCGGCCGTCGAGCGCGTCGCCGGGCTTCCGGACGGGGTGACCTGCCGCGAGACCTACCGGGCGGCGCTCGCCGCCTTCGCGCGGGCAATCGTCCCGCTGGAGCGCGCCATCGCCCAGGAGCCCGGTCTCGCCGCCTACGGGATCGACGCGGCCGCCCGCGCCCGCGCGCCCGCCCTTCTCACTGACCTGGCCCGGCTCGGGGCGCAGCCGCCGGCGGCCGGCGCGGAGGTGGGGCTGCGCGGCACCGGAGCGGTCCTCGGCGCCCTCTACGTGATCGAGGGCTCGACCCTCGGCGGCGCGCTCGTCCTGCGCGCGATCGAGGAGCGGATCGGCCGCGACATCGCGGACGCCCGCGCCTTCCTGGGTGGGCGCGGAGCCGAGGCCGGGGCGTTGTGGGGCGCCTTCCGCGCCGCGCTCGACCGGTTCGGCGAGGAGCGGCCCGATGAGCAGGCGGACGCGGTGGCTGGCGCGACGACCGCCTTCGACCTCTTCATCGCGGCCTTCGAGGCCGAGCGGGCCCGGAGCGTGCCCTCGTGACGGTCCGACACGCGCCAGGGGTCGTGCCCGCCACCGACGCCGACCTGGCGGCCTGCGCCCGCGAGCCCATCCACGTTCCCGGCGCGATCCAGCCGCACGGCGCGCTGCTCGCGGTGGACGAGGGAAGCCTGCGCGTCACGCACGCGAGCGCGAACCTGGAGGAGGCCCTCGGGCGTCCGGCCGCCGCGGCGCTGGGCAGCCCCCTGGCCGATGTGCTCGGCGCGCAGGCCGTGACCGCGATCCTCGACGCCCTCGCCACCGACCGCTTCTCGCCCGGCAACGTGCTGACCCTCGACCTGCCCGTCCCACGCGATCCCCGCCGCAGCGTCCTCGCCCATCGCCACGACCGGCGCATCGTCGTCGAGATCGAGCCCGCGAGCCCCGCCGACGACGGCGATCTCGCGGTGGCGCGCGCGCAGGCCGTCGTGGGGGCGCTGCGCAGCAGCCGGTCCCTGAAGTCCCTGTGCGACCGGGCGGCCGGGGAGATACGGGCGCTCACGGGCTACGACCGCGTGATGGTCTACCGCTTCGACGCCGACGGCCACGGCTGCGTGATCGCGGAGGACCGCCATCCGGCCCTCGAGAGCTATCTCGACCTGCGCTATCCCGCGACCGACATCCCGGCCCAGGCGCGCCGCCTCTACCTGCTGCAGCGGGTGCGGGTGATCGGGCGCGTCGACTACGCGCCGGTGCCGGTCCTCGCGGACGGCGCGCTCGGCGCCGACGCGCCTCTCGACATGACCTATGCCGGCCTGCGCAGCGTCTCACCGGTCCACCTCGAATACCTCGCCAACATGGACGTGGGCGCGACCCTGGCGATCTCGCTCGTGGAGGACGACCGGCTCTGGGGCATGGTGGTCTGCCACCACCGCTCCCCGCGGGTGCCGACCCCAGAGCTGCGCGCGCTCGCCGACCTCGTCGGGCAGCTTCTGGGCCTGCTGGTGGGCGAGGTCGAGGAGCGGGAGGCGCAGCGCGACGAGTCGGAGCGGCGCGACCTGGTCGCGGTCGTCGAGGCGCCCCTCAAGGACGCCTCCTCGGTGCTCGACGGGCTCGCCGCCGCCGGGCCGAGCCTGCTGCGCCTGGTCGAGGCGGGCGGCGCCTTCCTGCGCTTCGGCGGACGGACGATCGCGGTCGGCGCGACGCCGCCGCTCGAGGCGGCCGACGCGCTCTTCCGGGCCGCCATGGGCACGCTCGGCGAGGAGGTCGCC
>DASPJU010000726.1:0-5589 GCA_035628475.1 Salinarimonas sp.
CTGCCCGCCGCGGCGCAGCAGACCCCCGCCCGGCCCGCGCCCGCCGCCAAGCCCGCGCCCGCCGCGCAGCCCGATCGCGGCTCCCCGCTCGCGGGCCTGGGCAGCAATTCCAAGGAGCCCATCAAGATCGACGCCGACCGCCTCGACGTGTTCGACCGGGAGAACCGCGCGGTCTACACGGGCAACGTGGTCGCGGTGCAGGGCGACACCACCATCCGCTGCACCACGCTCACCATCTTCTTCGAGCGCCAGCGCGGCGGGGCCGCGACCCCGGCGCGCGCGCCGGCCGGGGGCGGCGACCAGAACGACGCCATCCGGCGCATCGACTGCGCCGGGCCGGTCACCATCGTGTCGAAGGACCAGGTCGCCACGGGCAACGACGCGGTCTACGACCGCGTGGCCGGCCGGGTGGTGATGACGGGCAACGTGGCGCTGAGCCAGGGTCCCAACGTCACCCGCGGCGAGCGGCTCGTCTACGACGTCAACGCGGGCGTCGCGAACGTGGAGACCGCCCCGGGCGGACGGGTGCGCGGCCTCTTCGTCCCCGGCTCCACCCCCGACGCGAAGCCTGCCGCGGCGGCGGCGCCGGCGCCCCAGAAGCCCGCGGCGGCTGCCGCGGCCCAGCCGCGCCCGGCGCGCCCGCCGGCCACCAACTGAACCCATGGCCGCGCCCGTGACCGCCCTTCCCGCCTCCCGCGACATCGCGCCCCCGCCCGCCGCCAGGCCCGGCCTCCTGCGCCGCCTGTTCGGGCGGCGCGCCGACGCCGCGGGCGAGACCGAGGCCGGCTTCGGCGGCCCGGGCGTGCTCGCGGTGCAGGGGCTGAAGAAGAGCTATCGCGGCCGCACGGTGGTGCACGACGCGGGGCTCGAGGTGCGCAACGGCGAGGCGGTGGGCCTGCTCGGGCCCAACGGCGCCGGCAAGACCACGATCTTCTACATGATCACGGGCCTCGTCTCGGCCGATCAGGGCATGATCAGCCTCGACGGCTTCGACGTCACCACCCTGCCCATGTATCGCCGGGCGCGGCTGGGCATCGGCTACCTGCCGCAGGAGGCCTCTATCTTCCGCGGCCTCAACGTCGAGGACAATATCCGCGGCGTGCTCGAGGTGGTGGAGCCCGACGCCAAGGCGCGCGAGCGCAAGCTCGACGAGCTCCTGGAGGAGTTCAACATCTCCCGCCTGCGCAAGGCGCCCTCGATCGCGCTCTCGGGCGGCGAGCGCCGGCGCTGCGAGATCGCCCGGGCGCTGGCGGGCTCGCCCTCCTTCATGCTCCTCGACGAGCCCTTCGCGGGCATTGATCCCATCGCGGTGGGCGACATCCAGGACCTGGTTCGCCACCTGACGAGCCGCGGCATCGGCGTGCTCATCACGGACCACAATGTCCGCGAGACGCTGGGCCTGTGCGACCGCGCCTACGTGATCCATTCGGGCCGCGTGCTCACCGAGGGCAGGCCCGCCGAGATCGTGGCCAACGAGGACGTGCGCCGCCTTTACCTGGGCGAGGACTTCAAGCTGTAGGGGATGCCGCGGAGACGTGGCTTCCGGTTCTCCGCAAGGACAGCCGACCCGTCGAAGACCGAGGGTCCGCTCGGCGGTTCTAGAACCGTCCGACGGGCTCGAGGCGGGGTCGCCGACGGCCTCGGAGCCGCCGCGCGGCGGATGGCGAGTGTTGCCCGCTCTCTACAGCCCCGCCGGGGGGCCCGCGCTATGGTGCGCTGCCGCAACGGCCCAACGCCCATCCCGGACGCCCATGGCGCGCGCTCCCCTCCCCCCGGTCGACCCGGCCGCCGACGCGGCGGCGCTGCTGCGGCGCCTGGGCTTCGCGACCCTCATGGTGGCGGTGCCGGTGGCGGCGCTCGTGGCGCGGCGCGCGGTCGTGGTGTTGGCGCCCATCGGCGTCGCCCTCCTGGTGATCGCGGCGCTCCTGGATCGCGACCATGACGGGATCGTGCCCGACCTCAAGCGGATCGTCACGTCGCCGGGGGGGCTCGCGGGCACGCTGCTGCTGGGCTGGATGGTGCTGTCGCTCGCCTGGACGCCCTTCCGGGCCGCGGCCTCCGAGCGCGCCCTCAACATCCTGGCCGTGACGGGCATGATGCTGGCGGTCTACCTGGCCCTGCCCGGGCGCATGCGGGTGGCCAACCTGTACCTGGCCCCGGTCGGCGTCGCGGCCGCCGCGATCCTGGCGGGCGTGCTGGCCCTCTCGGACCTCGCCATCGGCCGCGCGGTCGACGAGGACGGGGCGGGCCTCGAGCGCGGGATCATGGTGCTGGTGGCCACGAGCTGGCCCGCGCTCGCCTGGCTGCGCTCGCGCGGGCGCGACCTGGAGGCCCTGGCGCTCGCCGTCGCGGTGGCGGTGGCGGCGCTCATGGCGCCCGTGGGCCTGCCCTTCGCGGCCTTCGCGGTGGGCGGCGTGGTGTTCGCGCTGGCCTCGATCGGCCTCAGGCTCGGGGTCGCGGTCACGGCGGCAGCGCTCGCGGGGGCGGTGGCCCTGGCGCCGCTGGCGCCCTTCGTCCTGCGCCCCGTCGCGGCGCTGGTGCTTCGCCGCAACGACCCGCTCCTCGTGGGGCTCGACGCCTGGCGGCGCGTCATCGGCGACGATCCCCTGCGCTTCCTCATCGGGCGGGGCTTCGAGACGGCGGCGCGCGGGCGCTTCACGGGCTTCCTGCGTCCCGACGCGCCGATCTCCCTGCCCTTCGACATCTGGTACGACCTGGGCATCGTCGGCGCCGGGGCGCTCGCCACCGCGCTCTATGCGGCGGTCCGGGCCGCCGGGCGCGCCCATGCCGGCCTCGTGCCCGGCGCCATGGCGGCCTTCGCGACCGCCTTTACCCTGTGCTGCCTCGGGGTGACCCCGGTCCAGCTGTGGTGGTTCACCACCCTGTGGATCGCCGCCTTCGTGTTCCTGGCCGCCGACCGCGGCCAGTTCCGCACCAGGCGCCCCAAGGCGGTCTCGGGCGTCGTCCGGCGCTGACGTCGAGCACGAGGGCGGGGCGCGGCTCGTTCGCGCGCATCCCGTCGTGGGCTCCGGGGCAGGTCCTCGGCCCGCCTCGGGAGCGACGGCGGCCTACGCCGCCGCCGGCACGTCGATGCGCCGCTCGTGGACCGCGTGGCAGGCCACGCCCTCGTCGAGGGGCGGGCGCTCGGTGCGGCAGCGCTCGTTGGCGAAGGGGCAGCGCGGGTTGAAGGGGCAGCCCGAGGGCGGGTTGATGGGGTTGGGGATCTCGCCCTGGACCGGCACCCGCTGGCGGCCCGTCATGCCGATGTCCGGCACCGCGTCGAGCAGCATGCGGGTATAGGGGTGCTTGGGCGCGGTGAAGAGCTCGCGCCCGCCCGACACCTCGACGATGCGCCCGAGATACATCACGCCGATGCGGGTCGCCACGTGGCGCACCACGGCGAGGTTGTGGCTGATGAAGAGATAGGTGAGCCCGAATCGGTCCTGGAGGTCGCGCATCAGGTTCAGGATCTGGGCCTGGACCGAGACGTCGAGGGCCGAGGTCGGCTCGTCGCAGACGATGAACTCCGCGTTGGAGGCGAGCGCCCGGGCGATGGCGATGCGCTGGCGCTGGCCGCCGGAGAACTCGTGCGGGAACTTCTTGCCGTCATCCGGGTGCAGGCCGACGAGCGATAGGAGCTCGCCCACCCGGGCCGCGATGTCGCGATCGCCCTTGATGAGGTCGAAGGCCCGGATCGGCTCGGCGACGATGCGGTCGACGCGCCAGCGCGGGTTGAGGGAGGCGTAGGGGTCCTGGAAGATCATCTGGATGCGCCGGCGAAGCTTCTGCCGCGCGGCGGCCTGCGCGGGATCCGCCATCGAGACGCCGTCGATGAGCACCTCGCCGCCCGACGGGGGCAGGAGGCCCACCACCATGCGGGCAACCGTGGACTTGCCCGAGCCGGACTCGCCCACCAGCGCGAAGGTCTCGCCCTTGGCGATGTCGAAGGAAACGCCGTCGACGGCCTTGAGGAACTGCCGGTCGCCGCCCTCGAGGACGCGGTTGAGCCAGGGCTTCGAGACGTCGAAGACCCGGCGCAGGTCGCGGACCTGAACGAAGGGAGCGGTGGTCACGAAGCGATTCCTTCCTCGAGGGGGGCGTGGGTATGGATCATGTGGGCGGCGGCCGTGGGATCGTCGGCGTCGTAGAGGTGGCAGGCGACGCGGTGGGCGTCGCGCTGGATGGGCTCGGGCCGGTCGCGGGTGCAGCGGTCCCAGGCATGGGTGCAGCGCGGGTGGAACGGGCACCCGGGCGGGATCGCGGACAGGCGCGGCATGGAGCCCGGGATCTGGACGAGGCGGTCGTCGGAGCTCTGCACGAGCGTCGGGATCGCCCCCATCAGCCCCTTGGCATAGGGATGGAGAGGGTTCTGGACCACCTCGCGCACGGGGCCGATCTCGGCGATGCGGCCGGAATACATCACGGCCACCCGGTCGGCGGTCTCGGCGATGACGCCCATGTCGTGGGTGACGAGCATGATGGCGGTGCCGTGCTCGCGGCCCAGGCGCTTGAGGAGCGCGATGATCTGGGCCTGGACCGAGACGTCGAGCGCGGTCGTGGGCTCGTCGGCGATGATGAGCTCGGGCTCGGCGCAGAGCGCGAGCGCGATGACGACGCGCTGGCGCATGCCGCCGGAGAACTCGTGCGGATAGCCGTCGATGCGCCGCTCGGGCGCCGGGATGCCGACCTCGGCGAGGAGCTCGATGGCGCGCTTGCGCGCCCCCGCCGCCGACAGGTCGGTATGGGTCTGGATGGTCTCGATCAGCTGCTCGCCGACCCGGTAGAGCGGGTTGAGGCTGGTGAGCGGATCCTGGAAGATCATGCCGATGCGTTTTCCCCGCACCCGGCGCATCTCATCGGGCGTCAGGTTGTCAATGCGCTCGCCGCTGAGGCGGACCTCGCCGCCGGCGATGCGGCCGGGCGGGTCGATCAGCCCGATCACGGCCGATCCCGTGACGGACTTGCCGGCGCCGGACTCGCCCACGACGCCGAGCACCTCGCCCTTGGCGATGTCGAAGGAAACCCCGTCGATGGCCTTGAGGATGCCTCGACGGGTGACGAACTCGACCCGGAGGTCGCGGACGGAGAGGACGGGTTCTGGCATCGGAACTTTCTGACGCGAAACGGTGTCTATAGCACGAGATTCAGCCGGACAAAGCATCGCGGGCTCGCGATCGAGCCCATCGAGGCCGGCACCAGGGCAGGTCGAAGCTTAGCGGACGCCCAGGAGGCCGCTTCTCTTCACCTCAGCTTCGGGTTGAGGGCGTCGCGCAGCCAATCGCCCAGCAGGTTGATGGACAGCGCCAGCAACACCAGCGCCAGCGCCGGATAGAGCAGGATCCACCACTCGCCCGAGAACAGATATTGCTGCCCGAAGCGGATCAGCGTGCCCAGCGAGGGCTGGGTCGCGGGCACGCCGACCCCGAGATAGGACAGGGTCGCCTCCTCGATGATGGCGAGCGCCAGGTTGATGGTGGCGATGACGAGCACCGGCCCCGCCACGTTGGGCAAGAGGTGCTTGAGCATCACGGGCATCGGCGAGATGCCGAGCAGCCGCGCCGCTTGCACATAGTCCTTGTTCTTCTCCAC
>DASPJU010000727.1:0-4401 GCA_035628475.1 Salinarimonas sp.
AGCGCCTTTACCGCCGGACGACGGACCTGGCGGGCGCTTACCCGACCCTCCTGCGGCAGACCAAGGCCGAAATCCTGGAGCTGAGCTTCGCCAGCGAACTGGAAGTCCTCGTCTCCGACCTAAAGCGCATCGCCGACGCCGACCGGCGCACCCGCGACTACACGGTCTTCGCCATGCGCCGGGCGATCGTCGAGATCGTGGCGCGCTTTCCCGTCTACCGTTCCTACGTCACGGACGAGCCCGTCTCGGCGGAGGACCACAGCCTGATCGAGGGCGCGGTCGAGGCCGCCAAGCGCCGCAGCGCGCTCCCCGACCGCACGGTCCACGACTTCGCGGCCGCGGCGCTGCTGGGCGAGATCGAGACGGAGGGACCGGGACGCCCCTCGGGCGAGGACGTGCGCCGCTTCCGCCGCCGCTTCCAGCAGCTCACCGGCCCCGTCATGGCCAAGAGCCTCGAGGACACGCTGTTCTACCGCTATGTCCGCCTCGTCTCGCTGAACGAGGTGGGCGGCGATCCAGGCCATTTCGGCCTGAGCCTGTCGGACTTCCACGCCGCGAACACGGAGCGCGCCCGCGACTGGCCCTATGCCATGATCGCCACCGCGACCCACGACACCAAGCGCGGCGAGGACGCCCGTGCCCGCCTGGCGGCGCTCTCCGAGATGCCCGACCGCTGGCGCGAGGCCGTGCATCGATTCGAGGCCCTGTGCCGGCCGCACCTCGCCACCGTGGCGCATCGCCCGGCGCCGGACGCCAACGACCGCTACCTCCTGCTCCAGGCGCTCCTCGGCGCCTGGCCCCTCGATCTCCTGGACGGCGGGAACGAGGCCGAGGCCTTTCGGGAGCGCATGGAGGGATATCTCCTCAAGGCCCTGCGCGAGGCCAAGCGCCACACGAGCTGGGTTCACGGCAACGAGCGCTACGAGGCCGCCGCCACCGGCCTGCTCGCGGCGCTCCTCGGCCCCGAGAGCGGGTTCCTCGACGCCTTCCGGCCGCTGGCGCGCACGCTGGCCCTCGTCGGCACCGTCAATGGGCTCTCGCGCACCGTCCTCAAGCTCACCCTGCCCGGCATCCCCGACATCTACCAGGGCACGGAGTTCTGGGACCTCGCGCTCGTCGATCCCGACAACCGCCGCCCCGTGGATTACGAGGCCCGCGCCCGGGCGCTCGCCGACGAGACGCCCGCCGAGGCGCTGCTCGCCGCCTGGCCCGACGGGCGGATCAAGCAGCGCGTCACGACCCGCCTTCTCAAGGACCGGGCGGCCCATCCGGCTCTCTACGCGGACGGCGATTATCGCCCCCTCGCCGCGCGGGGCGAGCATGCCAGGCGCGTCGCCGCCTTCACCCGCGAGCACGGGGGCGAGCGGCTCCTCGTCGCCGTGCCGCGCCTCGTCTCGCCGCTCATGCGCGACGACCGGCTGCCGCTCGGGCCCGAGGCCTGGGGCGATACGGGCCTGCCTCTTCCCCCGGGCGACTGGCGGGACGCGATCACCGGGGCGCCCGCCTCGGAGGGGTCGCTGGGGGAACTCTTCCGCGCGCTGCCCATTGCGGTCCTGAGGACAGGGACATGACCAAGCACGAGCGCATCCGCACGGCCGGGACCCCCGACCGCGCCGACCCGTCGGCGACGGGACCGCGGATCTACAACCTCTTCCCGCTTCTCGCGGGCACGGTCTCGGCCTGGAGCGCCGAGCTGCCGCGCATCGCCGGCATGGGGTTCGATTGGGTCTACCTGAACCCGTTCCACCGCACCGGCGCCTCCGGCAGCCTCTACGCGGTGGCCGATCCCTTCAGCCTCGATCCGCGCTTCCGCGACGAGGGCGCCGGCTCCGACGAGGACCAGGTCCGCGCCTTCGTGGCGGCGGCCGAGCGCCAGGGTCTCAAGGTCATGATCGACCTCGTGGTCAACCACACCGCCAAGGATGCGGTGCTGGCCGAGGCGCGGCCCGACCTCTACCGTCGCGACGCGGCGGGACGCATCCGCAGCCCCTACGCGGTCGACCCGGACGATCCCTCGATCCGCACGGTCTGGGACGATCTGGGCGAGCTCGACTACGGCTCGGCCGAGGCCGCGGACGAGCTCGTGCGCTATTTCGACGGCTACCTCGCGGGCCTGCAACGGCTCGGCGTCAAGGGATTCCGCTGCGACGCCGCCTACAAGGTGCCGCCGCACGTGTGGGAGCGGCTGATCGGTCCCGCCAAGGCGCGGGACGGCGGCGCGCTCTTCCTCGCCGAGACGCTGGGCTGCACGCTCCAGGAGACCGAGGCGACGGCGGGCTCCGGCTTCGACTACATCTTCAACTCCTTCGCCTGGTGGGACCTCGAGGCGTCCTGGGCGCTGGAGCAGTACGAGCGGCTTCGCGCCATCGCGCCCTCCATCGCCTTCCCCGAGAACCACGACATGGCCCGCATCGCGGCGGGCCTGGCGCCGGAGCGGGTCGCCGACGTGCTCAAGGCGCGCTACGCGCTCGCCGCGACCTTCTCGGCCGGCGTCCTGATGCCGATCGGCTACGAATGGGGCTATCGCGGCGACCTGCACGTGGTCGAGACCACCCCGGCCGACCGGGAGGACACGGGCATCGACATCTCCGGCTTCATCGGCGCGGTGAACCGGGCGCGCGCCGCCATGCCGGCCCTCAACCGCGAGGGGGCGCAGCGGCGCCTCTCGGCGCCCGACGCGGGCTATCTCGCGTTGCTTCGCCTCGACAGCGGCCATCCGGGCTCGGCGCGCCACGCCGCCCTGGTGCTGGCGAGCGTGAGCGACGAGCCCATGTCCGTCGACATGGGCGCCTTGCTGGCGCAGGCGGGCGGCCTGTTCTCCCGCTTCGAGGACCGCACGCCGGACGCCGCGCCCCTCGATCTCGCCGCCGAGCGCACCATCACCTTGCGCCCCGGCGAGGTCCGGATCCTGGCCGCCGCCCGGGCCGATGCCGCAGCGGGCGCAAGCCGTGCGCCCACCGGCGAGAACCGGGTCGTCATCGAGGCGGTGAGCCCGGAGATCGACGGCGGCCGCTCGCCGGCCAAGCGCGTGGTGGGCGATCGCCTGCGCGTCGAGGCGGACGTCTTCACCGATGGGCACGAAAAATTCGCGGCCGCCATCCTACATCAGCCGCCCGGCGAGACGGAGTGGCAGCGCGCGCCCATGCGGTTCGTCGACAACGACCGCTGGGCCGGCGCCGTCCCCCTCGATCGCATCGGCCGTCACCGCTACACGATCGAGGCCTGGCGCGACCCCTGGGCGACGTGGCTCAGCGAGGTGCAGAAGAAGATGGCCGCCGGGGTGAACGTGCGCCTGGAGACCATCGAGGGCGTGGCGCTCGCCGAGCGCGCCCGCGCGCTGCATCCCGAGGCGGGCGAGCTGTCGGCTCTCGTCGACCGTCTGACGGGCCTGGAGGAGGTCTCGCGGGACCAGCTCGACCTCCTGCTCGATCCCGCCAACGCGGCCCTGATCGACGCCCATGCGGAGCGGCTCAACGTCTCGCGCTATCCCCTCGAGCTGGAGGTCGTGGCCGATCGGCTCGCCGCGCGGTTCTCGGCCTGGTACGAGCTCTTCCCGCGCTCGCAATCGGGCGATCCGAACCGCCACGGCACCTTCCGCGACGTGATCGCGCGCCTGCCCTACGTGCGGGATCTGGGCTTCGACGTCCTCTACTTCACGCCGATCCACCCGATCGGCAAGGTGAACCGCAAGGGCAAGAACAATACGCTGACGGCCCTGCCCGGCGACGTCGGCTCCGTCTATGCCATCGGCTCGGACGAGGGCGGGCATTACGACGTCCACCCGGAGCTCGGCACCCTCGACGACTTCCGCCGCCTCGTCGCGGCGGCGCACGAGCACGGCCTGGAGATCGCCCTCGATTTCGCGATCCAGTGCGCTCCCGACCATCCCTGGATCAAGGAGCACCCGGACTGGTTCGACTGGCGGCCCGACGGCACGATCAAGTTCGCCGAGAACCCGCCCAAGAAGTACGAGGACATCGTCAACGTGAGCTTCTACGGCGGGGCGCTGCCCTCGCTCTGGATCGAGCTGCGGGACGTGATCCTGTTCTGGGTCGAGCAGGGCGTGAAGACCTTTCGGGTCGACAACCCGCACACCAAGCCCCTGCCCTTCTGGGAATGGGTGATCCGCGAAGTGCAGGACCGCGACCCGGAGGTGATCTTCCTGGCCGAGGCCTTCACCCGGCCGAAGATGATGAAGCGGCTGGCCAAGCTCGGTTTCACGCAGTCCTACACCTACTTCACCTGGCGGAACGCCAAGGGCGAGATTATCGAGTACCTGACGGAACTGTCGCAGCAGGAGCCGAAGGAATATTACCGGCCGAACTTCTTCGCCAACACGCCGGACATCAACCCGGTCTACCTGCAGACCGGCAAGCGGGCGGCCTTCATGGTGCGCGGCCT
>DASPJU010000728.1:0-23204 GCA_035628475.1 Salinarimonas sp.
CCCCGACTCGGGGATACACGAGACCACCGCAGCCCGCCATCGCAGCGCCCGCTACTGGCGGGGATGAACTGCTGGCTCTCGGAGCCCTCCGGCGGAAAAGCTCGGTGGAGCGCAGGCGAGGGAAGCCACGATGACAGGCCTCTCCTGAGAAACCTCTGCTCAGCGGTTCCAAAACTGAGCCAACCGCGGCCTCCAGCTATAACCGGAGAGATCCGCGTCTTGATCACAAACGGATCGCCAGGAGCGCCTCAACGTCCTCTCGCCTGGGAATGCCGGCACGCCCACCCGCTCGTGTACACTTCAGGCCGGCGGCCGCGTTGGCGAAGCATGCGGTCTCGCGGATGGGGCGGCCTTCCGCGATCGCAAGGGCAAACGCGCCGTGGAATACGTCGCCCGCGCCCAGCGTGTCCACGACGGGCACCGCAAACCCCGGCTCGGTCCGAGCGCCGCTCTGATCGAGCCAGGTGAAGCCGTCCTCACCGACAGTAACACCCACCATGCCGGGACAGGCGTCGCGAACCGACGTCAGAGCCGCGATCACATCGCCTATCCCAACGAACCGGGTCAGGGCCGGCTGGGAGAACACCGCGTAGTCGGCCAGCGGCAGGAGCGCCTCCAGAACGTTGTCGGGCGCGAGATCGGCGTCGAGGACGGTCGGAATCCTGAGCGCTCGAGCGCGACGAAACACAGCCGCGCTTCCTTCCGGCCAGCGGACATCGCCGAGCACCGCATCGGCGGCAAGGCACTCCAGCGGAAGCCACGACGGATCCGTGTCAAGAGCAGGATCCGTGAACGAGGCGAGCATGCGCTCGCCTCGGTCGTCGACCAAAACGGCAGAGACATTCGAGAGCGCGCCCTCCTGTGCCCTCGCGAACGGCGTAACGCCCCAGTGTCGCAGTTCGGCCAAGATCTGCCGACCGACTGCATCGTCGCCGACACGGGTCCACAACTCCGCGGCTCCCCCAAGACGCGCGACCGCGACCGCGCCAGTCGCTGCCGGACCTCCGCCGATCTCCGCGTAGGAGCGCGCAAACACCTTCGTGGGTTCGATGGGAATCGATGGGACGCGGAAGATCTTGTCCATGACGGCAAGGCCGACGGCGACGACCTTCTTGCGCGGGCGCGTCATACCAGCAGGAGCCAGCGCGCGACATCCTCCACGGCAAAGGGAGGACTTGTCAGGACCTTGTCCCGCGCCTCTGGAGCAATTCGCGGCAGCACCCGTGCCATGGAGGCCTGCGCCAGCACGACAGCGTCGTTCTCACCCAATGAGCGCGCGAGCGCGGCGGCGACGAGTTCGTCGTGGCGCCCCTGCTCGCCGCCCAAGAGCGCCTGATACGCGCCCTCCACCAGCACGGCATTCACGCTCGCCGTCCGGCCAAGCGCCAGCGCCGTGTCCACGATGAGATCGCGGGTGGGAGCTAAAGTGGTCGCCAGGGTGGCGAGCACGCCGATTCTCGCCCCCCGCGCCACGGCCTCGCGGGCCATCAGAGCATCGACCCTCACGATGGGCTGCGGGATGTCGGGTTGAACCCGCTCGCAGAGCGTGCCGATCGATGAACAAGCGTTGAGGATGACGTCCACCCCGCGGGCCGAGACGATCCGCGCATAATCACGCCACCGCGGTTCTACCGCGGCCAGGTCGCCGCCATTGTCCCGCAACTCCGGCAGGATCGAGTCATCAAGGATGTTGATCACGCTCGCGCCTGGTACGCGCTCCCGCAGGAGACGCCCGAACAAGTCAACGGTGGCCGGCGAGGTATGGATCACTCCGATCCGCGGGGTGTTGGTCATCAGGCGGCCTTCTCCGGCACGGAACTGCACAGCATCACGTCCACACCTCCCGCTTCGAGCCAGCTGCGCACCTCCGGCGGGCAGCCCTCCGTCGTGATCAGGTAGGCAATGTCCTGCGGCAGCGCGAAGCTTGCGAACCGGCGTGCGCCGAATTTCGTGTGATCGGCGACGATCACGGTCCGACGTGCTGCGCGGATCATCGCCCCCTTCACCTGCGCCTCGAACGGATCGGCGCTCGTGAAACCGCAACCGATGTCGATCGCGGCGGCACCGATGAAGGCCCAGTCGGCGCTGATCCCCGCGAAGTCACGTTCGGCCTGAGGCCCGATCGTGCTGAGCGAGCCCGGAACAAGCCGGCCGCCGACCATGTAGGTCAAGCAGCCGGGGATGTCCGCGCAGGCCTGCGCGATGGGGAGGCTGTTGGTGGCGACCGTCAGGTCGCGATGGCGGGTCAGGTGCTTGGCGACAGCGAGCGTCGTGGTGCCGGCATCGATGATCACCGATTGACCGGGTGCCACCAGCCTTGCGGCCGCGGCGCCGATCGCGTCCTTGGCGCTCTCCTGCACCTGCCGGCGCTCGCCGACCGGCAGCAGGCTGCCGCCCGGCGTCCCAGTCCCTGGCCGGAGGACCGCCCCTCCGAAGACGGGCTCGGCGAGCCCCTCTGCGGCAAGCCGCTTGATGTCGCGCCGGATCGTCTCCTCCGAGACACCGAACCGTTTCGCCTCGACCGAGACGCGAACGCTCCCCTGGTCGATGAGCAATCGACGAAGCTGCTGGCCACGTTCCGCCCCGAGCATGAGACTCATGCCCGCCCGGCGCTGAGAAGGAAGGTCTCGATCTTGTCGACGACGACCTGTTCCACAGCCTCCTGGGCGATGCGCATCTGGTCCGCGGGCAGCACGCTGCAAGCCGCGTCAGTCAGGCGCTCCGAGCGGCCGAGCGCGGTCAGCATTGCGTGCTCGAGATCAGTGGCAATGTTGACCTTGCTGATGCCGCCGCCGGGCAGGCGGATCGCGTCGTGGATCATCGGCGCGGGAACGCCGGAGCCGCCGTGCAGGACGAGGTGAACCGGCGTGAGACCCCGGATTGCCTTGAGCCGGGCCAGATCGACCCGAGGCTTGCGGGTTGTATAGTGACCATGCGCGGTTCCGACCGCGACCGCGAGCGCGTCAACCCCGGTCTCGCTCACGAAGCGCAGCGCTTCATGCGGATCCGTGAAGTGCTCCTCGTCTTCATCGGTCTCGACGAAATCAGTCGTCCCGATCTTGCCGAGTTCCGCCTCGACCGAGACGTTGCAGGCGCGAGCCAATCCGACGACCCGTGCCGTGACCTCGATGTTCTCCTCCAGGGGCTTGGCCGACTGATCGATCATCACCGAGGTGAAGCCGGCCGCGATCGCCTGCTCGATGATCGGGATCTCGAAGGTATGGTCGAGGTGGAGCACTACGGGCACCCCTGGCCGCTCCTCCTCCAGCACCTTGAAGAAGGCCTGCGCAAACCCCGCCGGCGTGATGCCGTAGCGCTCGAACTCACGCTGCGAGATCTGCACGATCAGGGGCGAGCGGGTCTTGGACCCGGCGCGCAGGATCGGCCGGATCATTGCGGTATAGCGCGGCGCGAAGGAACCGAGGGCGTAGCCGCCCCGCTCGGCTGCGAGAAGGGCTGGGGCAAGACGCATGAGGGCGGCGGTCATGATGGTATCCACTAGGGCGGGGCTCACATGACGAGGCGCGGCAGGAAGAGCACGAGCTTCGGAAAGACGAGCAGCAAGATGTTGACGATCAGGAGCGGAATGATGAAGGGCGTAACAGCCACAACGATCCTGTAGAGCGACACGCCCGACAGCCGGTTGAGGACGAACAGAACCATTCCGAAAGGCGGCGTGAGAAGCCCGATCATCATGGTCAGAACGATGACGACGCCCATGTGCATCGGGTCGAGCCCGCTCGCCTGCATGATGGGCAGGAGGACGGGCGTCAGGATGATGATGGCCGCCGTCGCCTCGAGGAAGCATCCGATCACCAGGAGGATGCCTATGATGATGAGGCCGATGACGATCGGGTCCGTGGAGACGCCGGCCATCCATGCGACCATGGCATCGGTGAGCCCAGCCCGCGTGACGAGGTAGCCGTAGATCATCGCCATGGCGACCACCAGCATGATCACGCCCGTGTCGACCACGGTGGAGCGCATGATGTCGACGAGTTCCCGCACGCCGACCACTCGGTAGACGACCGCCGCCAGGAAGGTGGCGTACAGGGCCGCGATCGCGGCGGCTTCCGTCGGGGTGAACACGCCCGATACGATGCCGCCGATGAGGATGGCGGGCGTCAGCAGTGGCAAGAAGCCTTCCCGAAACGTGGTCCAGACCACGCCGACCCGGAACGGGGCGCCCCGCGGCAGGTCGCGTCGAAGGGAGATGCCCGCGATCCACAGCATCAGGGCGAGCCCCATCAGGAGGCCTGGCACCAGCCCCGCCACGAGCATGCCCCCGACCGACACATTCGCCATCAGCGCATAAATCACGAGCGGCACGCTGGGCGGTATGATCGGGCCGATCGTGGACGATGCCGCGATGACCGCAACGGCGAACTCGTCGTCGTAGCCTTCCTCACGCATCGACTTGATAACGACCGTGCCGAGACCGGCAGCCTCCGACACCGCCGTGCCCGTCATTCCCGCGAAGATGATGCTCGCGACCACGTTGACTTGAGCGAGCCCGCCCCGCAGCGAGCCGACGAGCGACTTGGCAAAGGCGTAGATGCGGTGCGTGACCCCACCCACGTTCATCACCTTGCCGGCATAGATGAAGAAGGGGACGGAGAGCAGCATGAAATTGTCGATGCCGCTCACGGCCTTCTGAACCATGAAGGCGGCATTGAAGGGAAAACCGCGCTCGATCGCCGTGACAACGATGGACGTGGCGCCGAGAGCGAATGCGACCGGAACCGCGGCGAGGAAGAGAACGATCAGAACGAAGACATAGGGGATCGCCATGCCTACCGTCCTTGTCTGGCCGGCGCGAGCCGAGGAAGGCTACGCACGAGGGGCGCGACCGCGTACAGCGCGATTAGGCCGAAGCTTACCGTGAAGGCCAAGTAGGCCCAGCCATTCGAGATCCAGTCCACGGTCGCGAGCGTGGTCGGCCAGACCGAGCGCACGAGGGGAATGCTGCCGAGAAACAGGAACACGACAACCCCCAGGCTGATGAGGCGCACCAGCGGATCGACGTATGTCGTCCAGCGCGGCCCGACGACCTCAGGCAGGGTGTCGATGACGATGAGCGTACCTTCCCGTGCGCCAAGCGCGGCGCCAAGGAAAGCGAGCCACACAAAGACGAGGCGGCTCACCTCCTCGGTCCACGGTACCGAGATCTCGAGAACGAAGCGGCAGACGATCTGGGCGTTCACCAGGATGAGGGCCGCAGCGAAAAGTAGCGCCGCGAGCAGGTCGAGGCTTCGGTTGAAGATGGGCATGAAGCGCTCCTCGACGGCGCCGTTGACTCAGGGCTCACTGAATCCGCGCGATCTCGTCCGCGGTCGTGACCGACCATTGCTCGGTGAAGAGACGGTCGATGGCCGGCTTCGCCTTGGCCATGAACGGCGCGTAATCGGGCTTGGTGAACTGCATCCCGGCGGCCTGCAGCTTCTCGCCGAGCGCCTTCTCGCTGGCGGCAGACAGTTCATCGCCATACGCCAGGGCTTCCTTGGCCGCAGCGTCCACGATCGCCTTCTGATCGGCCGGGAGGCCCTGGTAGAAGCGCTCGTTCATCAGCCAAAGCGAGGTCGCATAGAGGTGCCCCGTGATGGCGACGTATTTCTGCGCCTCGTTGAGCTTGAAGCTGGAGATCTGGTCGAAGGGCCCGTCGGAAGCCGAGACGACGCCGAGCTTCAGGGACGTGAAGAGCTCCGGAAGGGCGATCGGCACCACCACCGCGCCCGTCGCGGTGAAGGCGTCGATGAAGGGCTTGGACTGCCCCATGCGGATCTTCATGCCCTTGAGGTCGTCGACGCTGTTGATTGCCGTGTTGGAGGTGATGTGCCGATAGCCGCGGCCCATCATGCCGATCGCGCGGACGCCATGGCTCTTGCGAAAAGTCTCGCGGACCTCGTCCCCCAGCTTGCCGTTCCAGGTCTTGTAGACGTGATCCTTGTCGCGGAACACGAAGGGCGCATCGAAGAAGGAGTACTTCGGCGTGAGCGACACGATCGGATAGGTGCCGAGCACCCCCATCTCCAGCTCGCCGATCTTCATCGACTCCACGATGTCCTTCTCGCCACCCATCTGGCCGCCGGCGAAGAGCTTCACATCGATGGAGCCCTTCGAGCGTTCCTTCACCAAGTCAGCGAAGCGCTTGGCGGCCTGCATCATGTCTGTCGACTGCTCAAACGCGGACGCGATCCGGATCGTGACCGGCTTACCCTGCGCATAGCCTGGGCTGGCGGCCAGGACTCCGAGCGCGAGACCGCCCAGGAGGCCGAGAAGAGTGCGGCGTTGCATGGTGTCCTCCACGAGATCCGGCTTCTTCGAGCCGGTTCCAAGAAATTAGCACCGCGCAAGAGGCCACACAATGCCACATGACGACCTCACAGCCCGTCAAAGCACCACAATGAAGCTGCGGCTGCTTTGAACGGCTTGGCCCCGGTGCCCGCACCGCCTGACAGGGAGGCTGGTCTCCATCGGCCTAACGAGCGGCCGGCGCGCCTTCTGAGCGATCGGGCAGGCTTCATCGTTGCTCGGCGTCGGCCTTGTGCCCGCTCTGATCCTGATCGCGGGCTTGGCTGATCGGGGGCAGGATGGACTCGACCGGTTTCATGGGAACGTCAGCCGAGCAACACTCGTCTTCGTTCCTGAGCATGCATGCGCCACCGGACGCGTGCCGCTGAGAAAGGTCCAATTATGCTGCCGTGGTCTACATGGATGGCAGTCCTGCGCGCTGCGCTCAGCGGCTGGTGGGCCGACCGCGCCATGAGCCTGGCGGCTGCCATCTCCTTTTTCACCGTATTCTCTCTCGCGCCCATGCTTCTTGTCGCGATCGCAGTGGCCGGCGTCGTCTTCGGGCACGAGGCAGCTCAGGGCGCCATCGTCGCAGAGCTCGGAGGCATGCTGGGCGAGCGAGCGGCCGAGACCATCGAGGCGCTGATCGCCAGCGCCGCCAAGGTCCAGCCTGGGATCGGAGGCACGGCGCTCGGAGTCGTGACGTTCCTCGTGCTGGTGACGGGCGCCGTCATCGAGCTCCAGGACGACCTTAATTTCATCTGGAAGGTCCCAGCGCCCGAGCGCTACGGGTTCATGGATTTCATCCAATCCCGGTTCCTCAGCTTCGCCCTGTTGCTCGGGCTCGGCTTTCTCCTTCTTGTCTCCCTTGTCGTCGATGCAGCCCTTTCGGCGCTTTCATCCTGGCTCGAGACCAGCTTCTCGGGCGCAGCCTTCGTTGTGGGACTCGCGAACAGCGTCGTCTCCCTCGCGATCGCGACCGTTCTGTTCGGGATGATCTTTAAGCTGTTACCCGATGTCGAGCTGACCTGGCGCGATGTGGCGGTCGGCGCGCTTGTCACGGGCGTATTCTTCACAGCCGGCAAGGTCCTGATCGGATGGTACCTGGGCACGAGCCAGATCGCTTCCAGCTACGGCGCGGCGGCTTCTTTGGTGACAATCCTGCTCTGGATCTACTACTCCTCCTTGATCCTCCTCTTCGGCGCGGAGTTCACGAAAGCCTACACGGAGCGCCTAGGCAGCCACTCGGGAGCCGCCAAGCACGAGCTCTCTAGATGAAAGCGTGACACCCGCGTCAGGCAGGTTCGTTGAAGGCGCGAAGCCTCACGCCTCGAGCATCATCGAGTGGCGTGGACAAAGTCCGCATGACGATCCTGAGGGCCGTTTCAACGAGAATGCGACCACCCAGGATCGAGCTGATTCGGCGTCAGCGGAAGGGGCTCTACAGCTTCCTCTGCTGCGTGCCCTTGCGCCGAGCTTGGGCCCTCGCCTCTTCGGCAGCGCGGTTCAACAGGTACGCCAGGGTGCCATACCCGCCCTTCTGAGCCGCATACAGAAGTTCCTCGATCTCTCTCAGCAGGTACGCGGGGTCGCTGGGCCCGTCCCAGGATGGTGCAGTGTTGATCTTGGCGGGCCCGCACTCGGGCTCATGGTCATGATCAACCCATTGGATCATCCACGTCGGTGACCGCCGAAGGCGCGCAGGGATGCGCTGCGGCCCCTCCGGAGAGCGACGAGCGAAGACGGCGAGAACGAAGCTGTTGCGGAGATACCGGATCAAGCTCACGTGCTAATGCCGGATGCGCGAGGGCTCGGGCCTGATCAGCGCGAGCGTGTTGAGAAGGTCGGCGATCTCCTCGGCGTCGGCACGAGAGAGCTTGGTCGAGGCATAGCCATCGATGACCGCAGGCTCGTCGGTCAGCCGGTCATATACGGTCCAACCCTCGTCGTCGCAGCGGATGTCGAACTGGACCAACATGGAGGCACACCACCATGCGAGAGCGGCCCCATTGTGGCCGTCGCGATGGAGGGTGAGCGCCACGCCGCTACACGAACGTGACATCGATCCCGTTGAGCTCGACGCCGTCCAGTCGCGTGCTCCACCTCTCGCCCGCGCTGATCGGGAGCGCTCGGGTCAGCGTGCCGGTCGTGATGACCTCGCCTGGTGCCAGGGGCGGGGCCTCCGGATCTGACGCGAGCGCCTGGACGAGGTGGCGAAGCGCCGCGAGCGGTCCGCCGCCAAGCACATTCGCCGCTTGGCCGTGATCGGCGTCCACGCCATTTCGGACCAGAGTGATCCTCGAACGATCCGCTGCGAGGTGGACGGCGCCACACATCGGTGCTACACACGGCAGCGAAGGACGACGCCTAAGTCATTGATTTTGTTTGGATCGGCTCAGAGAATGGCCAATCCTCTCCTGGGCACCAACCACTCTCTAGGTGGTTGAGCTCCGCGACATGTCAGCGACATCATAGGCTTAGCAGCACCCGAGTGCTGCACGCGGGCGCTCGACGTGGCGCTGGCCACGACCTGACCCTCGACTCATCCCAAGACCGCCATTCCCTGGCCCCACGAGCGGGGCCGGGCGATCCTGTCGCCAGTCCCGGGCGTCGGAGGATCCGGCGGGCCTGAACATGCGCGATGCGGGCGAGGCCAAGCGCCAGTTCGTTTCGGCCAGGGTCGGGCTGGCGACGCAGCGGGCGACCCTGCAGGCCCGGATTGCCCATGTCGAGCGACCGCGAGGCAGGTGGGCCCGCGCTCCTCGTCGACGACCGCCGGCTCGCCGCCTTCCGCGACGACGCAAGGCGGCGACCAGTCTGGCGGGCCGATATCGACGCCGGATCCGGGACCGCCGCCCCTCGCGCGAGGATTAAGGACGGCGCGGGACCGCTCGCGTTCGGGATCGGCGCGGATTTTTGCGCCCCCGCAAACGGGGCCCCGGATGTGCGGGTGAAGCCGACGACGCCGAGCCCTTGGCGGCCTCCCCCTGGGAGCGTCGGGCGCTGCGCTCGTCAATATTCCCACTCGGCGCCGATGCCGACGGAGCTGCGGCCGTCGGCGCCGGCGGCGCCCTGGAGGCGCAGGCGGCGGGTGAGGTCGATGTCGACTGTGACGCCGCTCTCCTCGGGCCGCGCGCCCGCCCTCACGCCGAGGCGGATGCGATCGGAGATGTAGCGCGATACGCCCACCGCGGGCCCGCCGCCCGCGCCCGTTGTGATGTCGAGGCTGTCCACGCCGAGCGAGCGGCGCAGGTCCTCCAGGCCGCCGCTCCCGCCGCCCGACAGGGTCGCGACGGCGCTCGCGAGCTGCAGGGCCTGGCCCGGCGAGAGGCCGCCGGCGGCGCGGCGGAACAGGAGGCGCGACAGCACCTCGTCCTGGGGCAGGTCGGGATCGGACGAGATCGCGACGTCGGGGCTCGCGGCCGGCCCGGTCACGGCGATGCGGGCCGTGACGTCGGCGGCCCGGGTCTCGGCCACGAAGTCGAGATTGGGCACGAGATCGCCCGCGAAGTCGAGGCGGCCGCGGGTGAGGTCGAGGCGCTGGCCGAGGATGTCGAAGCGCCCCCGGCGCAGCTCGAAGGCGCCGACCGCCACGACGGCCCGCGTCGTGCCCGTGAGCCGCAGGCTGCCGCCGAGCTCGGCCTCCAGGCCGCGCCCGCGCACGAAGATCCGGTTCTGCGCCGCGACGACCAGGTCCAGCGCCGCCTCGAAGGGCGCCACAGGACGCCCGCCGGCGCGCGCGCCCCGCCGACGGGCGTCGACGGCGAGCCGCGCGGCGGCCTGGGGCGGAGGCGCCACATGGCGCGTGCCGGGCAGCGGCGCCGCGACGCCGCCCAGCCGTTCCGGCACCGCGATGTCGAGGGTGACGAGGTCGACCCGGCCCGCCACGGTCGGCCGCCGGGCAAGGGCGCCGGACAGGGCGAGGTCGAGATCGGCGACCGCCGTCGCCTCGGGGCCCGCGGCGAGCTGCGCGCGCCGGCCGGCGATGCGGATTTCGCCGGGAAAGCCCCGCCCCGGATCCACGACGACCCGTCCCGAGGCCTCGAGCGAGCCGCCGTTCGGGGTGCGGGCCGAGAGCGTCTGGATCGCGATCTCGTCGCCGCGCGCCTGGAGGCGCCCAGCGATCCCCTCCAGGCGCACGCCCCGCAGAGGGTCCTCGAAGCGCCCGCCCCCGATCGTGACGCCGCCCGCCAGCGCCGGGTCGGCCAGGGTGCCGCGCAAGGACAGGTCGAGATCCGCGTTGCCCGCGACGCGCTGGCCCGCCGGCGACAGGAAGCCGTTGGCGAGCGCGAGATCGAGCCGCCCGCGAAGCGCGATGTCGAGGGCGCCCTCCCCGAGCGGGAGGCTCCCCGTCGCGCTCAGGCGCCCGCCGCGGGCGAGATCGAGCGTGGCGTCGAGGCTCGCGCGCCCGTCGGCGAGGCGTCCCGAGGCGCGCAGATCGACCGGGCCGAGCCCCGCCTCGCGCAGCACGGGCGCCTGGATGCCCCGCAGGCTCGCCTGGTACTCCCCCGCGGGCCGCGCCGCCGGCCCGGCGAGCCGGGCGGTGGCGTCGAGGGTGCCGGCGAGCCCGAGCCCCGGGCGGACGATCTCGGCCGCCGCGAGGGGAACGCCCGCCGCGCGGATCGCGAGGTCGAGCTCGTCGCCGACGCGGCCGGACAGGGTGACGCGGCCGGAGCCGACGAGGAGGGCGAGATCGTCCACTTGCAGGCGGCCCGCCTCCAGCACCAGGCGCGCCGGCGCGGCGAGCGCGATGCGCTGCGCGCCGCGCCGGGCCTGGAAGGCGGCGAGGTCGACGCGGTTGCCCCGGCCCTCCGGCCGCAGGCTCCCGCGCGCCTCGACGGCCAGCTCGCGGGCGCTACCCGTGATCGCAAAGCGCGTCGCACCGCCCTCCCCGCGCGCCTCGAGGCGGAGGTCGCGGATCGTCTCGCCCGCCACCACGAGGCTCGCGGCCGCCACCCGCCCCTCGACCTGCGGCTGGCCCAGGGGATCGCGGGCGAGGACGTCCGCCTCGAGCCGGGCGAGCGTCACGTCGCCGACCCGGAGGCGTGAGCCCTCCGCCACGAGGCGAAGGGTCTGGACGCGGTCCGGCGCGGCGAGCTCGACGCTTCCCCGCAGGTCGCCGGCGAGGCGCGTGAGGAGGAGCGGGCTGAGGTCGTCGAGATCGTCGGCGGCAAGGCGCAGCGCGCCCTCCAGGAGCCCGTCGCGGGTCGAGACCGCGCCGCTCGCCCGCGCGGAGCCCACCGTCACGTCGAGATCGGAGAGGCGCCAGGCGCCTGGCGCGGGACGGGCGACGCGCAGGCGGCCCCGAGCCGGGCGTCCCGCCACCGTCCCGTCGAGCTCGCCCGAGGCGTCGAGGGCGCCCGTGAGATCGGTGCCGCGCAGGGTCAGCGCGAGGCGCGGGATCGGCCGGCCGAGGGCTCGGGCGTCCTCGACGAGGAGGCGCACGTTCCCGTCCGGGCGATCGAGCCCTCCCGTCAGCCGCGCCTCGAAGGAGCCCCGACCGGCGGTGATCGCTGGATCGAGGCGGGCGAGCGCGGGCACGGCGGCCCGAAGCCGGACGTCGGCGGCGGCCGCGGTGGCGCGCCCGTCCGCCCGCAGGTCGAGATTCGCGCCCGCGAGGCGCAGGTTGTCGAGGGCGAAGCCGTCGGCGAGGCGGGCCACCGCGCCGGTCAGCCGGGCCCGCGCGCCGAGAAGCCCGTCGAGGGCGGGGCGTCCGCTCGCGAAACGGTCGAGGGAGGCGTCGAGCCGTGCCGCGGGACGGGCCGGCTCGCCCGAGAGGTCCGCCTCGAGCCGCGCGGCCCCGGACAGGCTCGACCCCGCGAGGCCGGAGAGCGGCGCGAGCGACGGGACGCGAGCGTCCAGCCGTCCGTCGAGGAGCCGGGGTCCGACCCGGCCCGCGAAGGTGGCGGCGAGTGTCGGGGTCTCGACGCGGGCCTCGTCAAAGGCCGCGACGCCGTCCGTGCCGACCGCGCCGCGGGCCACGAGGGTGGCGCGGTCGCCGAGCGCCCGCCCGAGCGCCCGGTCCGCGAGGGCGAGGCCGGTCGCGGAGGCATCGAGCGCGACCCGGAAGCGATCGGCCACCGCGTCGTCGCCCACGGGCTCGCTCGCGAGGCGCAGATCGAGGCGACCGAGGGCGCCCGCCGGGCCGTGAAGGTCCGCCGCCCGCACGGTGCCGTCGAGGCGAGGCGCCCGGAGGGCGCCGCGAACAGCGAGGTCCACGTCGAGCGTGCCGACCTTCACGGCGCCCGCGCGGGCCGCCGGGAGGGCGCGTCCGGTGACGCGCAGGTCGAGGCGTCGGTCGGGCGCGACGGCGCCGTCCACCTCGAGGGCCGCCACCGCGGAGGCGAGCCGCAGCCGCTCGATGCCGATCCGGCCGTCGTCGCCGATGCGTGCGCCGCCCTCGAGCCGCGTCTCGCCAGCGAAGAGCGGCGCCACCGACCCCGGCAGCAGCCCCGCGATCCGGGCCGCGAGATCGAGGCGGGTCGCGTAGGCCGCGCCGGCACGGCTCACCCGCGCCTCGCCCCGCGCGCCGATCTCCGGCCCCGCCGTGAGATCGAGCCGCGCCGCGAAGGCCGACAGCGGGCCCTCGCCGGCCAGCCGCAGATCCACCGGGGGCAGGCCCGGCAGGTCGAGCAGGCGGGCCGCGATCCCGCCGGCGGGTTCCTCGTGGACGAGGTCGAGGCGCAGCCGCTCGGTCCCGGGCGCATAGGCGAGCTCCAAGGCGAGCCGTCCCGGGGCGTCCCGCCGGGCCGCGAGGAAGCGCAGGTCGAGGCCCTCGGCCGGCGGCCCGAGGGTCGCGCGTCCCTCCGCGGAGAGGCGGGCCGCCGTGCCGAGCCAGGGGGCGCCGAGCGCGAGCTCGCTCAGGGCGAAGCGCCCCACCGCGACCCGCACCGGCAGCTCCGGCAGGAGCGGCCCGTCGGCGGGCGGCGTCTCCTCGCCCGGGAGCGGGCGGCGGGGGAGATCGACGCGGCCGATTTCCAGGAGGTCGACCTGGAGGCGGCCGCGCAGCAGGGCCGCCCGGCTCCAGGTGAGGCGCGCCTCGTCCACGCGCAGCCACACGCCCTCGCGGTCGCTCACCTGGATGTCGCGGATCACCGCGTTCGAGGACAGCGCGCCCTCCACGGCCCCGATGCTCACCCGGGTGGCCGGCGTCGAGAGGAGGCGCGAGACGAGGCCCGCCAGCACGCCCTGGTCGCTCTGAGCCCGGCCGGGCGAGGGACCGAGGAGCAGCGCCGCGAGCCCGATTAGGGCCGCGACTGCCGTCAGGGTGGCGACAAGGCGCGAGGGGCGGCGCATCAGAATGCCTGTCCGAAGCCGAGATAGACCGCGACCGGCCGGTCGCCGCGCTCCCGCCCGAGCGGCGTCGCGACGTCGAGGCGGATCGGGCCGATGCCCGTGTGATAGCGAAGGCCGAGGCCCGCGGCGACGCGGATGCGCTGCGAGCCGTCCGGCAGGCTTCCCTCGAAGGCGGTGCCGGCATCGACGAAGGGCACGATGCCGATCGTGTCCGTGACGCGGATGCGCGCCTCGAGCGAGCCCTCCAGGAGGCTCTTGCCCCCGATCGGCTCGCCCAGGGCCCGCGGCCCGAGGCTGCGATAGGCGAAGCCCCGCACCGAGCCGCCGCCACCCGCGAAGAAGCGCCGGTTGGCGGGGATGTCCTCGAGGTCTCCGCCGAGGATCGTGCCGAGGCCGACGCGCCCGGCGAGCACGACGCGCGACGCCTCGTCGAGCGAGAGATAGGCCGAGCCCGTCGCGCGGGCGACCGTGATCCCCACCGACGATCCCAGGAAGGCGGGATAGGGCGCGAGGGTCGCGCTGAGCCGGATGCCCTCGCTCGGGTCGAGGGGGCGATCGGTCGTGTCGTAGGCGACGGTCAGGGGCAGGCCGATCAGGCGGTAGTCCACCGTGCCCAGCACGTCCCGGGCGCTGCCGGCCTCGGCCTCGATCCCGGCCTGCACGAAGGCGCGCTCGGCGAAGCGGTGGCGGATCCCTGCCGTCACCGCGGCGAAGCGGCTCACATAGCCCTGGGTGCGCTCGCGCGCGGCGGTCGCGTCCACGATCAGGTCGTTGCGCGTGCCCCCGAGCGCGGGCTTCAGAAAGCCCACCGTGAAGCGACCGCCGAGATCGTCGGCCCGCGAGCCGCCGCGCGCCTCGCCGGGACCGCCCTGGGCGAGGTAGGACAGGCTGCCCTCGATCCGCAGGCGCTCTGCTCCCCCGAACAGGTTGCGGTGCACCCAGTAGCCGCGCAGCGCCGGGCCGTCGGTGGTGGAGTACTGCGCCGAGACGCCCACCGCCCGCGGCGCCCGGTCCGACACCTCCACCAGGATCGGCAGCGTCCCGTCGGGGGCGAGGCCGGAGGGATCGTCCGGCGTGCGCACCCGGACCGAGGACAGCGCCTCGATCGAGCCCACGGAGCGCCGGATGGAAGCGATGGCGTCGGGCGAGTACGGGTCGCCGGGTCGGGTATAGATGAAGGAGCGCACGACCGCCGGGTCGACGGCGCTCGTGCCCCCGACCCGCGCCTCGCCGAACGCCACGACCGGGCCGGGATCGACCGCGAGGGTGAGGTCGAGAGCCGCTTCCGGGTGGATCACGACCGGATCGGCCCGGGCGATGCGGGCGAAGGGGCGCGAGCGGGCGCGCCAATGGTCGACGATCCGGGCCTGGGCCGCGAGGATGGCGGCGGTGCGAGCGGGATCGCCCGGCTCGAGGCCGACCACGCGGGCCGGCAGGACCTCCGGCGGGATCGGCGCCCCGTCGGGCCCGAGCACGCGCAAGGCCCGCACGCGGAAGACCGGGCCGGGGTCGGCCAGGATGCGCACGGGCACCCGGGCGGCGCCGCGATAGGCCGAGGCGGCGCGCACGGCCGCTTCGGTCCGGTCCTCGCCGAGCTTGAGGGGCACGCCCGCGACCTCGACGGCGAGGCGGGCGTTGTAATGGCCGGCGCCCCAGAGCGCGTCGACGAGGCGCGGCAGGTCGGCCCGAGCGCGGCGCACGAGGGCATCGGCGTCCGTCGGCGGCTCGGCGCGCAGGGCCTGGAGGCGCGCCGCGTCGCGCAGGGTGCCCGCGAGCGAGCGCTCGCCGCCCACCACCTCGACCTCCAGATCGTAGGGCAGCGCGTCGGCGCTCGGCTCCGGCGCGGTCTCGCGCAGGCCGAGCCAGGCCAGGGGATCAAAGCCGGCCGCGGCGGCCGGCGCGGCGAGCATCAGCGACGCCGCCAGCACGATCGCCGCACGGTCGAGGCGGGTCGGGTGCCCGCGACGATCCTTCATGTCACCTCCAAGCGCCCGGCCGAACCCGTCACCGTCCGCCCAAGAAGCACATCGGTTGCCGTCGCGGCAACCTCCGACGGCACGCTTGAGGCGAGCCCCCGCTTATCGGGGCCGGGGCGTCAGGGCCGCCGCGTAGCGAGCGACCGCGTCGGCGAACAGGATCTTGTCGGTGCCGACCACGAACAGGCTCGCGCCTCGCCTGGACCATGTCTCGCGCTGCAGGCGCGCCTCGGCCGGATCCGGATTGAAGATCGGCGCGATGACCGGGAGCCCGTTCGCGGCGGCGGCCGCCATCATCCGCTCGATGGCGGCCTGGACCTCCGGGTGGAGATAGTCGCCCGCGTGGCCGAGGGAGACCGACAGATCGAACGGGCCGATCAGCAGGGCCAGGAGACCGTCGACCGCGCAGATGGCCTCGATCGCCTCGAGACCGGCCCGCGTCTCCACGAGCGCGACGATGCCGACCCCGGCGCGCTGGGCCGCGACATAGGCCCGCCAATCGCGGACGAAGTGCCCGCCCGCCCGGACGCATGGACAGGCGCCGCGCGTCCCCTCCGGCGCGAAGCGCGAGGCCGCGACGAGGGCGGCCGCCTGCTCGGACGAGGCGATGCCGGGCACCACGACGGCCGCCGCTCCCGCGTCCAGCGCCTGGCCGACGAAGACGGGATCGGCCGAGGGCGCCCGCACGAGCGGCACGAGGCCGTTGGCGTCGCAGGCCCGGATCAGGCGCTGCGCGGTCTCGATCCCGAAGGCGCCGTGCTCGCAGTCCACGATCGTGAACGAGAGCCCGGCCGCGCCGATCATGTCGACGCAGTCCTCCGAGGCGATCTGCGACCAGGTCCCCAGGGGCGCCTCGAGCGTCAGGAGATCGGGCCAGGAGAGCTTGGGCATGAGGTCACCTGTAGAGCACCCTGCGGACCGCCGCGACGATGTCGGCCTGGCTTGGGATCACGGCCCGCTCCAGGGTGTCGTTGTAGGGCATGGGCACGTCCCGCATCCCGACGCGCGCCACCGGGGCGTCGAGGTGATCGAAGGCCTCCTCCATCACCATGGCGGCGACCTCGGCCCCGAAGCCCCACTTGGTCCAGCCCTCGTGCACCACGACGAGGCGATTGGTCTTGCGCACGGAGGCGAGGATCGTCTCCGCGTCCAAGGGGCGGAGGGTGCGCGGATCGATGACCTCGACCTCGATCCCCTCGCGGGCGAGATCCCGGGCGGCGGCGAGGGCCGGAGCGACCATCGCCATGGTGGCGACCAATGTCGCGTCGCGGCCCGGGCGCTTGACGTCCGCCTTGCCGACGGGGATCGCGTAGGGCTGCTCGGGGACGGGACCGCGGGACTGCACGTAGAGGAGCTTGTGCTCCAGGAACACCACCGGGTTGTCGTCGCGGATCGCCGCGAGCATCAGGCCCTTGGCGTCGTAGGGCGTGGACGGAGCCATCACCACGAGGCCCGGCACGTGGGCGAACCACGCTTCCAGCGACTGGGAATGCTGGGCCGCGAGGCGGATGCCTCCCCCCTGCGGCCCGCGGATCACCAGCGGCACCGTCGGCGCGCCCCCCAGCATGTAGCGGAACTTCGCCGCTTGGTTCACGATGGCGTCCATCATGAGCGTCACGAAGTCGAAGATCTGCACCTCCGCCACCGGCCGCAGGCCGGTGATGGCCGCTCCCACGGCGGCGTTCGCGATCGCGCCCTCCGAGATCGGCGCGTCCAGCACGCGCTCGGCCCCGTGGGCGTCCCGAAGCCCCCGGGTCACGCCGAAGATCCCCCCGATCCTGCCCACGTCCTCGCCGATGACGAAGACCCGCCCGTCCTCCCGCATCGCCTGGTCGATGCCCTCGCGCAAGGCTTCCACGTAGGTGAGATCGCGCCCGTTCGCGGCGGCGGGACCGGGCTCCGGGCCCGGGTCGCGGTGAGGCGCGGTGACGGCGCCCTCGAGCGATGCGAGGGTGGGCTCCGGGGCGTGCCTCGCCTCCTCGACCGCGGCTTCCACCTCGCGCGCCGCTCGCTCGCGGAGCGCCTCGACGGCCGGCTTGCGCACCTGGCGTTCCTCGAGCAGCCGGGCCGCGCGGGCGAGCGGGTCGCCCTGCCGCCACGCGGCCTCCTCCTCCTCGGAGCGATAGCGGGGCAGGTTCGCCCTCATGGAATGGTCGCCCCAGCGATAGGTGAGGGCCTCGATGAGGCTCGGCCCGTCGCCCGCCCGCGCGCGGGCGGCGGCGCGGGTGACCGCGTCATGGACCGCGAGCACGTCGTTGCCGTCGATCGTCTCGCCGGGCATGCCGTAGCCCGCGGCCCGCTTGGAGAGCCGGTCGATGGACGTCGATTCGGCCATGGGGGTGGAGAGGCCGTACTGGTTGTTCTCGCAGACATAGATCGCCGGCAGCCGCCAGAGGGAGGCAAGGTTGAGGGCCTCGTGGAAGATGCCCTCGTTCGCCGCCCCGTCGCCGAAGAACACGAGGCACACCTGGCCGCTCCGGCGGATGCGCGCCGAGAGCGCCGCCCCCGTGCCGATCCCGATGCCCGCTCCCACGATCCCGTTCGCCCCGAGGATGCCCTTGTCGAGGGCCGCGATGTGCATCGAGCCCCCCAGGCCGCGGCCATAGCCCGTCTCGCGGCCCATGAGCTCGGCCATCATCCGGGTCATGTCCGCGCCCTTGGCGATGCAGTGCCCGTGACCGCGGTGGTGGGAGACGATGAAGTCGCGATCCTCGAGCGCCGCGCAGGCTCCGACCGCGATGGCCTCCTGGCCGACGCAGGAATGCGCCGTGCCCTTCACCACCCCCTGATGGAAGAGCTCGATCACCCGCTCGTCGAAGCGCCGCACCCGGGAGAGGTCGTGATAGATCCGCTCCAGGCGCTCCGTGTCGAAGGCGGCGTTCACCGACCCCCTCCCCTGACCGCCGTGACCTTCACCTCGCACAGGATGCCCGGCATCGAGAACGAGGACACGCCGAAGCCTGTCCAGGTGGGATAGACGGGTCCGGCGATCCAGCGGTCCTTCACCTGCATGAACAGGGCGAGGTCGGCCGGGAAGTCGAGGAACCAGGTCTCCAGCTCGACGATGTCCGCGAAGGCGAAGCCCGCCGCGTCGAGCACCTTCTTCACGTTGCGGAAGCACTGGTCGAACTGCGCCTCCCGGTCCTCCACGACCGTCATGGACTCGTCGCGCCCGACCTGCCCCGACACGTAGAGGGTGTCCCCCACGAGGACGCCGGGGGCGTAGCGGAAGCGCTCGACGATGGTCTCCATGCCGGGCGGGACGATCATGCGGCGTTCGACCATGGAAGCCTCTAGAGGATGCGGGTGAGCCAGAGGGCGATGTCGGGAAAGGCGAGGACGAGGCCGAGACCCACGAGCTGCAGCCCGATGAAGGGCCACATGGCCGAGAAGATCTCCTCCAGCGTCACGTCCCGGGGCGCGACGCCCTTGAGATAGAAGCAGGCCGGCGCGAAGGGCGGCGACAGATAGGCCACCTGCATGCACATGTTGAACAGGATGCCGAACCAGATGGGATCGTAGCCGAACGCCTTGATGGCGGGCAGGAAGATCGGGACCGTGAGCAGCAGGATGCCGATCCAGTCGATGAAGAAGCCCAGGAAGATCCAGATCGCCATCATCACGAGGAGCACGACGAAAGGCGGGAAGGGCAGGTTCGTGAGCAGGCCCCGGGCGAAGTCGATCCCGCCCATGACGTTGTAGACGCCGATGAGCGCGTTGGTGCCGAGCACAAGCCACAGGACGATGCCGCAGGTGAGCATGGTCTGCATCAGGGCGTCGCGCACGAGGCGCGGCGAGAGCTCCCGACGCACGGCCACCGCGATGAGCGTGCCCAGGCAGCCGATGGCGGCGGACTCCGTCACGGAGGCGAGGCCGAGATAGATCGAGCCGAGGGTCCCGAGCAGGACGAGAACGGGCAGGACCACCCCCTTGAGGCCGGCGAGCTTGGCCCGCAGGGGGATCGCGAGCTCCTCGGGGGGCGGAGGCGGGCCGAGGCTGGGGTCGAGCAGGCAGCGGATCAGCACGTAGGCGACGAACAGGCCGCCGAGCAGCAGGCCGGGAACGAGGGAGGCGATGAACAGGTCGCCGATCGAGACCCCCGCCGCCAGGCCGAAGAACACGAGCGTCACGGCGGGCGGGATCATCGAGCCCAGCGCCCCGGTGGCGCAGACGAGCCCCAGCGAGAGCTTGCGGTCGTAGCCGAGCCGCAGGAGCTGCGGCAGGGCGACCAGCCCCATGAGGATGATCTCGCCGCCCGCCACCCCGATGATGGCGCCGATGATGATACCGACGCCCATGGTGACGATCGCGGCGCCCCCGGGCAGGCGGCCCGTGAACACCTTCACGGCGTCGTAGAGGTCCCGCGCCAGCCCCGAGCGCTCGAGCACCGAGGCCATGAAGATGAAGAACGGGACCGAGACGAGGACGTAGGAATCGAGGAACTCGAAGGAGCGCGTCGCGACCAGGTAGAGGCTCTGCGGCCCGTAGAGCACGAGGCAGAGCGCGACCCCGATGGCGCCCGTCGTGAAGGCGAGCGGCACGCCCATGACGAGGAGCGCCACCATCGCGACGATGATGAGGACGGACCAGACCGCGATGTCGAGGCCGAGGAGCATCGATCTCAGTTCCGGCGCCGCAGCGCGGCGGCGAGCCGGTCGAGCACCACGAGGGCGAACAGGATCGTCGAGGCCAGCAGCACCACCTTCATCAGCGCCGGCAGGGGCCAGTTCGGCGGGCCCGGCGTGAGCTCCGGCCGCCAGCCGCCGTCGGACCCGAAGCGCCAGACGGCCTCCTCGACCTGGATCCAGAAGCCCCAGGCGAGCCCGGCGAGGTAGAGCACCCCGACGAGAAGCCCGACGATCGACATGATCCGCTGCGCCCCGGGAGCGGCGCGGTCGGCGAGCACGGAGATGCGGATATGCTCGCCCCGGGCCATGGCGAAGGCTCCGCCCACCGCGAAGCCGACCGTGCACAGCGCCGTCACCGTGACATGAGCCCAGGCGGACGGGCTCCCGAAGGCGTAGCGCATCAGGACCTCGTAGCCCGAGATCGCGACGGCGACGAGAAAGAGCCAGGCCGCGCCCCGCCCGATCCCGTCGGCCAGGCGCGCGAGCGCCGAGGCGGGCCTCGCGGCCGTCGCCTCGACGTCGAAGAGCGGCCCGTCGCCCATGGGCTCAGCCGATCCCGAGCTTCTTCTGGAAGGCGCGGTGGCTCTCGACGATCTTCTTGGCCATGGCGCCCCTGCCGGCGAGCTCGTCCTGCTTCTTGGAGGTGAGCGCCCGAAGCTTGCCGACCTCGTCGCGCGACCAGGTGACGACCTGGACCCCGTCGCCCTTCATCTTCTCGACGGCCGCGTCGTCGTCCCGGCGGATCTGGTCCTTCAGCGCGGCGCTCATGGCCCGCGCCTCGGCCTCGATCAGCTGCCGCATCTCGGCGGGCATGGCGTCCCAACGCCGCTTCGAGAAGGCGATCTCGGTGGCAGGCATCGAGTGCGAGGCGTTGATGGAGAACTTCGCCGCGCGGTAGAGCCCCACCTCCATGTTCTGGCCGGGGCTCGCCCAGTCGGTCGCGTCGATCACGCCCGATTGCAGGGAGTTGAACACCTCGCCCGCGGGCAGGTTGACCACCGCCGAGCCCGCCATGCCGAAGATCTCCGAGATCATGCCGGGCGGCACGCGGATCTTCAGGTTCTTGAGGTCGTCGACGCCGTTGAGCGCGCGGCGGGCCGGGATGTGCTCGGAGGGCCAGAACACGTTGGCCACGTAGTGCATGTTGAAGCCCGCATAGAGCTCGCGCCCGAGGTCCTCGCCCCCTCCCTCCCGGTACCACCGATCGCGGGTGTCCACGTCGTCGTAGGACGCGCCCGTGTCGCCGAAGACCGTGAAGCCGGGATCGCGCGCGGCGAAGAACGACGAGGAGGAATAGTGCCCGTCGAGGATGCCGGCCTGGACGGCGTTGATCGTCTCGGCCGGCCCCACGGCGCCGCCGACGGGAAGGATCTGGATCGTGAGGCGGTCCCCCGACTTCTGCTTGAGGTCGGCGGCGAACTTCTCGAACGCGCGGTGGGTCGGGGACGCGGCGGGCAGGAAGCCCTGCATCTTGAGCGTGGTGGCCTGGGCCCGCGAGGGCGTGACCACGAACGGGCCGGCCAACGATCCGGTGAGCGCCAGGGCGCCGACCTTCAGGACATCGCGACGGGTCTGCATGTCGTCTCCTCCGATCTGACGGTTTGGGGAGGACCTTTGCGGCCTCTCTGGTTCGGGACGGCGGGCTTCACGCCATGCCGAGGATCTGCTTGGCCTCCTCGGGGGTCGCCACCTCGCGGCCGAGCTCGCGGGCGATCTCCGCGACGCGGCGCACGAGGTCCGCGTTCGTGGGCTGGCCCAGCTCCGTGTAGGCGTAGTCGCCAAGCCCGATGGAGATGTGCCCGCCCTGGGCGATGACGGACGCGGCCAGCGCGAAGAGGTTGCCGCCGAAGTTCACCACCGTCCACTCGACGCGCCGGCCCTCGGGCAGGAAGTCGAGATGCGCCTGCAGGCCCTTGAGCGTGCCCGGATGCCCGCCGAGAAACGTGTTGTCCGTGAGGCAGAAGCAGATATAGGCCGGCTCGTCGAGGAGCCCCATGTCCATGAAGGCCTCGGCGTAGCGGGTGAACCCGATCGTCCAGGACACGAGGTAGGGCTTGAGGCCGGCACGCCGGATGTGCTCGGCGAAATAGGTCAGCGTCCGGGTCGAGTTCTTGTAGACGAGGTCCGTGGTCTCGAAGCGGCGCGCCTGGGCGTTGTAGCGGTCGACGTTCAGTGAGCCCATGTCCATGGGCGCGAAATGCGGCGCCCGCGCGGTGTCGCGCGCCATGGCGAGGATGTGGTCGAGGCGCTCCTCGGGGCTCGCGTCGAGGGTCACGTAGCCCAGCGTCGGGTGGACCAGGACGTCCGAGCTCTCGCGGATGCGCCGGACGGTCTCGGCATAGGCGTCCGCGACATGGTTGGGCTGGCCCTCCGGCGTGCGCGCGTGGAAGTGCACGATCGCGGCGCCGGCGTCGCGGCAGGCCCGGGCGTCGGCCGCGATCTCGTCGGGCGTGTAGGGCACGTTCGCGTTGCCCTGGTCGCGCATCATGTACTCGTTGACCCGAGCCTCGATGATGAGCTTGCGCATGGGACGCTCCCAGCCACTTACCAGGCGGAGGGTTTACGGCATATACTTTCGGGTCAAGAGGCATATGCCTTCTAGGCTTGACCATGAACGAGACCGACACGCGCAATGCGCCGAGCATGCAGGTCCTGATCGAGAACCTGCCGGGGAACGTGTACCGGCGGGTGCGCTCGCCCGAGGGGCGCTATCACTTCGAGTTCCTGTCCAGCGGGCTCTTCCGCCATTTCGACATCGACCACCGGCGCCTGCTCGGCGAGCACCGGATCCGCTTCGACTGGATCCATCCCGAGGACCGGGACCGCTTCGTCGCGGATCTCGAGCTGAGCGCCGCGACGCTGCGGCTGCTCGACCACCGGGTACGGGTCGTGGGCGAGGACGGGCGGATCCACTGGGCGCGCGGCATCGCCCGCCCGAGCCGCCGCGCGGACGGGAGCGTCGTCTGGGACGGCATCGTGATCGACGTGACCCGCGAGGTCGAGGCGGAGGCGG
>DASPJU010000729.1:0-5999 GCA_035628475.1 Salinarimonas sp.
GGCCCAGCCAAGATGGGTCTCGAAAATCTGTCCGACGTTCATGCGCGACGGCACGCCTAGCGGGTTCAGCACGATGTCAACGGGGGTGCCGTCCTCGAGGAACGGCATGTCCTCTTCCGGAAGGATCCGGCTGATGACACCCTTATTGCCGTGGCGGCCGGCCATCTTGTCGCCCGGCTGCAGCTTGCGCTTCACCGCGACGAAGACCTTGACCATCTTGAGCACGCCCGGCGGCAGCTCGTCGCCCCGCTCGAGCTTCTCGATGCGGTCCTCGAGCCGGCGGCGGATCGCCGCCTCGGCCTCGTCATACTGGGTCTTCACCGCTTCGAGGTCGGCCTGGACCTTGTCGTCCTTGACCGCGAACTTCCACCATTCGTGCTTCTCGACCTCCTCGAGGCCGGCCTCGTCGATCGTCGCCCCCTTCTTGACGCCCTTGGGCGCGGCGGTGGCAGTCTGGCCAGTCAGCATCTCCCTGAGGCGCGAGTAGGTGGCGCGCTTCAGGATCGAGCGCTCGTCGTCGGCGTCCTTCCTGAGGCGGTCCTTCTCCTCGGCCTGGATGGCGCGGGTGCGGTCGTCGATGTCGATGCCGTGGCGGTTGAACACGCGCACCTCGACCACCGTCCCCTGCACGCCCGGCGGGAGCCTGAGCGAGGTGTCGCGCACGTCCGAGGCCTTCTCGCCGAAGATCGCGCGGAGCAGCTTCTCCTCCGGCGTCATCGGGCTCTCGCCCTTCGGCGTGATCTTGCCGACGAGGATGTCGCCGGGCTCGACCTCGGCGCCGATGTAGACGATGCCGGCCTCGTCGAGGTTCTTCAGCGCCTCCTCCGAGACGTTCGGGATGTCGCGCGTGATCTCCTCGGGCCCGAGCTTGGTGTCGCGGGCCATCACCTCGAATTCCTCGATATGGATCGAGGTGAAGACGTCGTCCTTGACGATCCGCTCGGAGAGCAGGATCGAGTCCTCGAAGTTGTAGCCGTTCCAGGGCATGAAGGCGACGAGGACGTTGCGGCCGAGCGCCAGCTCGCCGAGCTCGGTCGAGGGACCGTCCGCGATGATGTCGCCCTTGCGCACCTGGTCGCCCACCCGCACCAGGGGCTTCTGGGTGATGCAGGTGTTCTGGTTCGAGCGCTGGAACTTCATCAGCCGGTAGATGTCGACGCCCGGCTTGCTGGGGTCCTGCTCCTCGGTGGCGCGGATGACGATACGCGTCGCGTCCACCTGGTCGATGACGCCCGTGCGCCGCGCCGCGATCGCGGCGCCGGAGTCACGGGCGACCACCGCCTCCATGCCGGTGCCCACGAAGGGGGCGTCGGCCTGGACGAGCGGCACCGCCTGGCGCTGCATGTTCGAGCCCATCAGCGCCCGGTTGGCGTCGTCGTTCTCGAGGAACGGGATGAGCGCCGCGGCGACCGACACGAGCTGCTTCGGGCTCACCTCCATGAGGTCGACGCGATCGGGCGGGACGAGGACGTTGTCGCCCGCGCGGCGGCAGATCACGAGCTCCTCGGTGAGGCGGCTCTCCGCCGACAGGGCGGCGTTGGCCTGGGCGACGTTGTACTTCGCCTCCTCCATGGCCGAGAGGTAGATCACCTCGTTCTGCACCACGCCCTCGGTGACCCGCCGGAACGGGGTTTCGATGAAGCCGTACTTGTTCACCCGCGCGAAGGTGGCGAGCGAGTTGATGAGGCCGATATTCGGCCCCTCCGGCGTCTCGATGGGGCAGATGCGGCCGTAATGCGTCGGGTGCACGTCGCGCACCTCGAAGCCCGCGCGCTCGCGGGTGAGGCCGCCGGGCCCGAGCGCCGAGAGACGGCGCTTGTGCGTGACCTCGGAGAGCGGGTTGGTCTGGTCCATGAACTGGGACAGCTGCGACGAGCCGAAGAACTCGCGCACGGCCGCCGCCGCGGGCTTCGCGTTGATGAGGTCCTGCGGCATCACGGTGTCGATGTCGACGGACGACATGCGCTCCTTGATGGCGCGCTCCATGCGCAGCAGGCCCAGCCGGTACTGGTTTTCCATGAGCTCGCCGACCGAGCGGACGCGGCGGTTGCCCAGGTGGTCGATGTCGTCCACCTCGCCCTTGCCGTCGCGCAGGTCCACGAGCGCCTTGACGACCGCGAGCATGTCCTCGCGGCGCAGCGTGCGCACCGTGTCCTCGGCGTCGAGGTCGAGGCGCATGTTCATCTTCACGCGGCCGACCGCCGAGAGATCGTAGCGCTCGGAGTCGAAGAACAGCGAGTGGAACATCGCCTCCGCGGTCTCGAGCGTCGGGGGCTCGCCCGGGCGCATGACGCGGTAGATGTCGAACAGGGCCTCCTCGCGGGCCGAGTTCTTGTCGACCGCGAGCGTGTTGCGGATATAGGGGCCCACCGTGACGTGGTCGATGTCGAGGACCGGGATCTCGTCGATCCCCGCCTCGGTGAGGAGGCGCAGGGACTTCTCGGAGATCTCGTCGCCGGCCTCGGCATAGATCTCGCCGTTGGCGTAGTTGACCATGTCCTCGGCGATGTACTGGCCGTACAGGTCCTCGTTCGCGGCGCGCAGCGCCTTGAGGCCCTTCTCGGCGAGCTGGCGCGCGGCGCGGGCGGTGAGCTTCTTGCCCGCCTCCAGCACGACCTCGCCCGTGTCGGCGTCGATCAGGTCCACGCCCGCCTTGAAGCCGCGCATGCGCTCGGCGTCGTAGGGCACGCGCCAGCCGTTCTTCGTCCGGGCATAGACGATACGGTTGTAGAACGTGTTGAGGATCTCCTCCGGGTTGAGACCCAGGGCGAAGAGAAGCGAGGTGACGGGGATCTTACGCTTGCGGTCGATGCGGGCGTAGACGATGTCCTTGGCGTCGAACTCGATGTCGAGCCACGAGCCGCGATACGGGATGATGCGCGCCGCGAACAGGAGCTTGCCGGACGAGTGCGTCTTGCCCTTGTCGTGGTCGAAGAACACGCCGGGCGAGCGGTGCATCTGGGAGACGATGACGCGCTCGGTGCCGTTGACGATGAAGGTGCCGTTGTCCGTCATGAGCGGCATGTCGCCCATGTAGACGTCCTGCTCCTTGATGTCCTTGACGGACTTCGCCTGGGTGTCCGGATCGACGTCGAACACGATGAGGCGCAGGGTCACCTTGAGCGGCGCGGCGAAGGTCATGCCGCGCTGGCGGCACTCGTCGACGTCGTATTTCGGGGGCTCGAAGGTGTACTTCACGAACTCGAGGAGCGCGGTGCTGGAGAAGTCCGAGATCGGGAACACCGACTTGAAGACCGCCTGCAGGCCCTCCTCGGGCCGGCCGCCCTTCGGCTCGTCGACCATCAGGAACTGATCGTAGGACGCCTTCTGAACCTCGATGAGGTTCGGCATCTCGGCGACCTCCAGGATCTTGCCGAAGAACTTGCGAATGCGCTTGCGGCCCACCAGCGTATTGGCCATGTCCGACCTAGCTCCTCATGCACGGCTGACCGGGCGCCCGGATCGTCCCGGCGACGGTCGCCGGGTCAGCCGTCCGACGCGCGGCGGCGTCGGTGAAAACCACTCGTGACGGCGGAGGCGGGGAGCCCCCGACGACGTCCCGCGGCGCGGGGCCTCGGGACGGAAACGACGGCCCCGGGCAAAACCCGGGACCGTCGGCATCATAGGCTCGCTCGAGGCCAGCTCCCCGCCCCGTCATGGCCGGGCTTGATCCGGCCATCCAGGGGCATCGGCTGGATCCCCGGATCGACGCTGCGCGCCGTCCGAGGATCGAGCTCAAGCAAGCGATGCTTACTTGAGCTCGACCTTGGCGCCGACCTTCTCGAGGGTGGCGCGGATCTTCTCGGCCTCGTCCTTCGACACGCCTTCCTTGACGGGCTTGGGCGCGCCCTCGACGAGGTCCTTGGCCTCCTTGAGGCCGAGGCCGGTGATCGCGCGGACCTCCTTGATGACCTCGATCTTCTTGTCGCCGGTGGCGGCGAGCACCACCGTGAACTCGGTCTGCTCCTCGACGGGGGCGGCGGCGGCGGCGCCCGGGGCGGCGGCGACCGCCACGGCGGCGGCGGCGGAGACGCCCCACTTCTCCTCGAGCATCTTCGCGAGCTCGGCGGCCTCGAGAACGGTCAGGGTCGACAGGTCGTCGACGAGCTTGGCAAGATCAGCCATGGCTTCTTTCCTTCGGTAGCTTGGTTCGAACTAGGTTTGGGGTGATACGGCCTTACGCCGCCTCGTCCTTCTTGGCATAGGCCCCGAACACGCGGGCGAGCTTGGCCGCCGGCGCGTTGACGACCTGCGCGATCTTCGTCGCGGGCGCGTTGATGAGCCCGATCAGCTTGGCGCGCAGTTCGTCGAGGGACGGCATGGTGGCGAGAGCCTTCACGCTGTCCGGGTTCAGAGCGGTCTTGCCCATCGCTCCGCCGAGGATCACGAGCTTGTCGTTGCCCTTGGCGAAATCGACGGCGACCTTCGGCGCCGCGACCGGATCGCTCGAGTAAGCGATCAGGGTGGGCCCCTTCATCAGGGGCTGGATGGACGCGACGTCCGTGCCTTCGAGAGCGATCTTGGCGAGGCTGTTCTTGGCGACCTTCACGGTGGCGCCGGCCTGCTTCATCTGCGTGCGCAGCTTCTGCATGTCGGCGACCGTGAGGCCCTTGTAGTGGGCCACGACGACGACGGACGTGGTGGAGAACACGCCGTTGAGCGTCGAGACGAGCTCAGCTTTTGCTGCTCTGTCCACTGGGCTCTCTCCGGTAGGCGGAACCGATATCGGCTCCGCCGGTTTCACCTGCCGCCCAAGCGACCCCGGCCTGCCGGGGCGCCCGTGCGGCGCTCTCGCAAGCCCTGTCCCCCGTCCCGCGGCGTGCCACGAACCGGGCGAGATGGTTCGAACCAGACATTCCGCCCCAGGGGGCGGAAAAACTCGGTCTTCCCCGTCTGTGCAGGCCCCTCTCGGATTTATGCCGGCGAGCCGGCACCTGCAGTCTCGGACAGGACATGGCCGGTCGGGGCTTGGATGCGCTCCTCATCGGATCGCTCCCGAGCCCGCCGGCCTGTCACCGCCCGCTGGCGCGGGCGGATTTCGCGTGACGATGCCCGGCCGAAAGAGCCGCGCGCCGCCATACGAATCTGGAAATCATCGGGCTACCTAACCGCATTCGCCGGAGGGAGCAAGGGGCAATGCGAGAAAAGCGCCAAGTGGTCGCAGGGGGATGCCCTTCCCGCTCTCCCGCCGGACGAGGCCGGAACCGGGGCCGGAACGATGAAACCCCGGAGCTTTCGCCCCGGGGTCCAACTCGTTCGGCCCTGGCGGACCGTTCAGGCGCCCAGCACCGTCGACGGATCGACCTTCACGCCCGGACCCATGGTCGAGGTGACAGCGATGCGCTGGATGTAGGTGCCCTTGGCGCCCGTGGGCTTGGCCCTGGCGACCGCGTCCGCGAAGGCGCGGATGTTCTCGATGAGCTTCTGCTCGTCGAAGGAGGCCTTGCCGATGCCGGCATGCACGATGCCCGCCTTCTCGACGCGGAACTCCACGGCGCCGCCCTTGGCGGCGTCCACCGCGCCGCGCACGTCCATGGTGACGGTGCCGACCTTCGGGTTCGGCATCAGGCCGCGGGGCCCAAGCACCTTACCGAGGCGGCCGACGAGCGGCATCATGTCGGGGGTCGCGATGCAGCGGTCGAAGTCGATATTGCCGCCCTGGACGCGCTCGACGAGATCCTCCGCGCCCACCACGTCCGCGCCGGCGGCCTTGGCCTCGTCGGCCCTCGCGCCGCGGGCGAACACCGCCACGCGCACCGTGCGGCCGGAGCCGTTCGGCAGGTTGCAGACGCCGCGGACCATCTGGTCGGCGTGGCGCGGATCGACGCCGAGATTCATGGCGAGCTCGACGGTCTCGTCGAACTTGGCCTTGGCGCGCTCCTTGACCATCTTGACCGCGTCCTGGATCGGATAGGTTCTGGTGCGGTCGATGCCCTCGTGAGCAGCGCGATAACGCTTTCCATGTTCAGCCATCGTGCCCCTCCTAAACCACTTCGAGG
>DASPJU010000730.1:0-4823 GCA_035628475.1 Salinarimonas sp.
ACGGCTTCGGCGCCGCCGGGGGAGGTGCCTGCTGCGCCTTCTTGGCCGCGGCCTCCGCCTCGCGCTTGGCCTCGGCCTCGTAGGCCGCCTTGTTGTAGGGCGTGCCCGACTTCTCCGCGACGTCGCGCACCACCGCCCAGGTGTCCTTGTAGGTGATGGGCAGGAAGCGGTCGTCTCCGTTGAACTCCTTCTGCATCTCCGGGGTGAACCGGAAGGAGAAGAAGCACTCCCGCAGCTTCGCCGCGAGCTCGGGCTTCAGGTCGTGGGCATGGGCGAAGGAGGAGGTCGGGAAGACGGGGCTCTTGTAGATCACCCGGAAATCGTCGCCCTTGACGGTGCCGCGGGTGACCATGCGGTCGTAGACGTCGGAGGCCACCGCCGCCGCGTCGTAGTCGCCCGACGCCACGCCGAGCACCGACTTGTCGTGCCCGCCCGACATCAGGGGCTTGTAGTCCGCGTCGGGAGTGAGTCCCTGGTCGGGGAAGAGGACGCGGGGCGCGAGGTTGCCCGAATTCGACGAGGGCGAGGTGTGGGCGACCCGCTTGCCCTTGAGGTCGGCCAACGTCTTGTAGGGGCTCGACGCCTTGACGATGGCGACGAGGTGATAGCCGCGCACCTCCGACCCGAGGCCCTTGGCCGCGAAGGGCACCGCACCCGCGAGGTTCACGGCAAAGCCCGTCGGGCCCGTCGAGAAGCCCGCGAAATGCAGGCGGCCCGAGCGCATGGCCTCGATCTCGGCCGAGTTCGACTGAACCGGATAATAGACGATGCGCTTGCCGGTGCAGGCCTGGAGGTGCTCCGTGAAGGGCTTGAAGATGTTGGCGTAGACGGCCGGGTCCTCGACGGGCGTGTAGGCCCAGACCAGGGACGAGGGATCCCGCCAGCGCTTGGGATCCTTGGGCGCGTCGGCGACGAGGTCGCGATCCTCGTCGCAATAGTTCGTGTCGAGCTGGCCGCGATTCGAACAGGCGTCCTGCGCGGCCGCGGGAAGGGAGAGGACGGACGCGAGCGCGAGGCCCGCAGCCGCGAGGAGCGACTTGCCGCTGAGCATGGGTTTCCTCCAAAGTCCGGAGCCGCTGGCGGGCTCTTCTGGCTTCAGGGGACGAAGCCTAGTCGGCTCACCTGTCACCAGCCTGTCAAAATCGGCCCATCCCATGCGTCTCCTCCTGATTGAAGACACACCCGACCTGGGCGAGGCCATGCAGACCGCGCTGCACCGAGCTGGCCACGCGGTCGACTGGGTTCTCGACGGGAACGAGGCCGAGGAGCGCCTGGCCGCCTCGCCCTTCGACCTCGTGGTTCTCGACATCTCGCTGCCGGGCCGCGGCGGCTTCGAGATCCTGAGCGGGCTGCGCGCCCGCGCCGACCGCACCCCCGTTCTCGTGGTCACGGCCCGCTCGCAGATCGACGACAAGGTCGGCCTGCTCGATCTCGGGGCCGACGACTATCTCGTGAAGCCCTTCGACCTGCGCGAGCTCGAGGCGCGGGTGCGCGCGCTGCTGCGCCGGCCGCTCGGCATGCCGGCCAGCGCGGTGCGGCACGGCAACGTGACCTTCGACGCGGCGGCCCGCGCCGTGCGGGTCGACGACCGCCCGATCGACCTCTCGCGCCGGGAGTTCCGCCTCCTCGAGGTGCTGATCGGGCGCATGGGGGCCCTCGTCGCGAAGGACCGGCTCATCGAGCACCTGTTCGGCGCCGACGAGGAGGTCTCGCCCAACGCCGTGGAGCTCTATGTCTCGCGCCTGCGCAAGAAGCTCGGGACCGGCGCCTCGATCGAGATCGCGACGGCGCGGGGCGAGGGATACGTGGCCCGTTGCAGGCCCGGGCCGTGAGCGCGCGGCGGCCCTACTCGATCCGCCGGCGCATCCTGGCGGGGGCGCTCGCGCTGCTCGCCGCCATCACGGCGGTGATCGCCGTCCTGGCGCACCGCTTTGCCCACCGCGCCGCCGACGAGGCCTTCGACCGCGTGCTGGGCGCCGCGGCCCTGTCGATCGCCGACGCGGTCCAGGTCGAGGAGGGCGCGGTCACGGTCGACGTGCCCTATGCCGCCATGGCGATCCTCAGCACCACGCGCCTCACCCGCGTGTTCTACCGGGTCACGGGCCCCAACGGCGCGGTGCTGACGGGCCACCACGATCTGGGCGCCGAGCGTCCTCCGGCGCCCGGGCCGGACCCGGTCTTCGAGACAGGCGCCTACCGGGGCGATCCGGTGCGGCTCGCCAGGGCGGGGCGCTACGTGGCGACCCCCGATCTCGCGGGCTACGCCACGATCACCGTGGCCGAGACCCTCGAGGCGCGCGAGGCGCTGGCGACCGAGATCCTCCGCAACGCCATGGCGGTCGCGATGGGGCTCGCCGCCATCGCCATCGTGCTCGTCTGGGCGGGGCTGCGCCGCGCCTTCGCCCCGTTCAAGGCGCTCGAGGCGGAGCTCACCGCGCGGACGCCCACGGACCTGAGCCCCATCCGCACCGAGCTGCCCCGCGAGATCGCGCCCCTGCTCGGGGCCCTGAACGGCTTCATCGGCCGGCTCTCCACCACCCTGGAGCGCCTGCGCGGGCTCGCGGCCGACGCCGCCCATCAGATCCGCACGCCGCTCGCCTCCATGCGGGCGCAGTCGGAGCTCGCGCTGACCGAGGCGGACCCGGAGGCCGCGCGCGCGCGCGTCGGCCGGGTCCACGCCAACGCGGTCGCGGCGACCCAGATCGTCAACCAGATCCTCGCCGACGCCACCCTGGCCCACCGCCTGGAGACACAGGCCCGCACCGCCGTCGACCTCCTCGACCTTCTGGAAGACCTGCGCCATCGCCTCGACGAGCGGGACGCCGCGCGCCTCGTCGTCGACACGTCGGGCCTCGCTCCGGGCGCCGAGCCCCTCGTGGCCGGCGACCCCTTCGCCCTTCGCGAGATGGTCCAGAACCTCGTGGAGAACGCGCTCGCCTATGCTCCGGGCCCCGTCGAGGTCTCGCTCGCGGCCGAGGGCGCGAGCCTGCGGCTTGCGGTGGCGGATCGCGGGCCGGGCATTCCCGACGCCGAGAAGGCCCTCGTGCTGGAGCGGTTCCGGCGCGGGAGCGGGGCCGCCGGAGTCCCTGGTTCGGGGCTCGGCCTCAGCATCGTGGAGGCCGCCGCGCGCGCGAGCGGCGGGCGGATCGACCTGTCCGACCGGCCCGGCGGCGGCCTCGTCGCGGCCGTGACCTGGGAGGCGTCTGCGGCACGCGATCGAGGCGCCCAGGCGGCCGTGCTGGCGCTGGGCGTCGGGCTGGCCATCCTGGCCCTCGGCCCCGGGCCGGCCGCCGCGCGCGTCGAGACCTGGCCCGCGCCCGCCGGACAGGGCGGACCGGTCCTGCGCCTCGTCACCGACGGCGAGGTCGCGACCCTGCGCCGTCTCGTGCGCCTGTTCCAGCTCGCCCATCCGGGCGCCGGCGTCGAGATCGCGCATCTGAGCGCGGGTCTCGTCGAGCAGGCGGTGCGCACGGCGCGCGCCTCCGGCGAGGGGCCGGACGTGGCGATGAGCGCGGCGGTCGACCGGCAGGTCCGCCTCGTCAATGACGGGCTCGCCCTGCCCCACCGCTCGGCCCAGACGGCCCGCCTGCCCGATTGGGCGACATGGCGGGGCGAGCTGTTCGGCGCCACCTACGAGCCCGTGGTCTTCGCCTACGACCCGCGCGCCTTCCCGGGGGAGGAACCGCCGCGCACGCGGCTGCGGCTGGCGCAGCTCCTCGAGACCGAGCCGGAGCGCTTCCGCGGCCGGGTCATCACCTACCATGTCGGGCTCAACGGCATGGGCTATGTCTTCGCGACCTTCGACTCGCTCACCACGCCGGTGTTTTGGCGGCTTGCGCGGGCCATGGGGGACGTCGAGGTCCGGCTGGCGAGCGAGCCCGTCGAGATCATGAGCGCGTTGGAGCGCGGCGAAGCGAGCCTCGCTTACAACGTGGCGGCCTCGGCGTCCGTGGTCGAAGGCGCCATCGCCCGGGGGCTGATCCTCGTCGAGCCCCAGGACTACCGCCTCGTGGTGCTGCGCACGCTCCTCGTCCCTCGCACGGCCCGGGAGCCGGGCCTTGCCCGGGCTTTCATCGACCTCGCCCTGTCGGAAGCCGGCCAGGTCGCGATCGGCAGCACGGCGCTGCTCGGCCCGCGCCGCGCGGCCGCCGAGGGGGAGGCACGGGCGCCCGCGCACGTCGTACCCCTCGCCCCAGCCTCCCTGATCTTCCTCGACGAGCGCAAGCGCTACCGCTTCCTCGACACCTGGCTCCAGTTGATGGTGAAGCCATGATGTGAAGCTGGGCGCCCGGTCAGCCCCCTTGTTCCAATTCGGTCGGTCGCCGAGGACGCAAGTCGGCGTCCAGGCCCTCCGGCGACGCACATCCCGAACCAGGCTGACAATCTCTTCTCCAGCGTCAAGCGAACCTTCAGCTGAAAGCGGCGAATCGCCTTTAGCCCGATAGCTGCGGGACCGCATCCGGCCATACCCGGCCGTCGGTCCGCTCAGCGCCCATGTCGGTCACCTAGGCTGATCTTGTCATGCCCAGGAAGCGGACATGACGAGCGCCGAGCGGCACGTCCGCATCAGGCCAGGAGCCGTCGTCAACCATGCCGCGTCCAGCCGACGCAACGCCGTTGGCCGTCAGGCCACCCGGATTTCTGGATGTCGAGCCTGGGTGGCGCGCGCAAGAACCGGTCATATCGCGGCTGAGCTCCCGTAGCCGACCGCGAAAGCGGTCAAAGGGGCGTTGTGCCCTTCTTCCAGCATGAACCGGCGCGCCTCCGTCAGGCGCAGCTGTTCTAGGAACGGGTCTTGCGAAAGCGTGGCCCTGCCCGCCGTG
>DASPJU010000731.1:0-4684 GCA_035628475.1 Salinarimonas sp.
GAACCGCAGCGTCGTGCGCCCGTCGGCCAGCTGGCCCGCCTCGGCCAGGGTCGCCGCGACGTCGTCCGGATGCACGAGGTCGATGAAGCTGCGCCCGACCAGTTCCTCCTCGGACCAGCCGAGCAGGCCCGTCCAGGCCGGGTTCACCGCCGTGACCGTGGCGTCGAAGCGCGCCACCAGCATCAGGTCGGTCGACAGGCGCCACATGCGGTCCCGGTCCGCCGTGCGCTCCGCGACGCGCTGCTCGAGGGTCTCGTTCAGCTCCCGCAGCCGCCGCTCGTCCGCCTTGCGCGCGGTGACGTCGATGGCGGTCCCGATCACCCGGGTGCAGGTCCCGTCCTCGTCGAACAGGCCCCGTCCCTTGGCGGCGACCCAGCGGACGACGCCGTCCTCCTTGCCGATGGTGCGGTACTCCACGTCGTAGAGGGCGCGTTGCCGGGGATCGCAGGCCGCGGCGAACGCGGCCGCCGTGTGCTCGCGGTCGTCCGGGTGCAGGCCGTCGTAGAAGTCGGCCATGCTGACCGGCACGTGGGGCGAGATGCCGAAGGCCGCCTTGACGCGCGGGGGCCAGAACAGGGTGTTCGTGACGAGGTCCACGTCCCACAGGCCGATCTCGGCGGCCTCCGTGGCCAGGCGCAGCTGCTCCTCGCTATAGGCCAGCCGCGCCTCCGCCTCGCGCCGCTCGTCGATGTCGATCACGGAGCCGATGAAGCCCAGGAACTCGCCGTCGGCGCCGTAGCGCGGCATGGCCGCGTCGAGGGCCCAGCGATAGGTCCCGTCGGCACGCCGCAGGCGATACTCGACCCGGAACGGCGCCCGGGCTGTATTGGCGGCCAGGAAGGTCTCCTCGGCGAGCGCCTGGTCGTCGGGGTGGGTCGCCGTCGTCCAGCCGAGCCCGAGCGCCTCCGCCTCGGCCTGGCCCGTGAACTCGTACCAGCGCCGGTTCAGGTAGGTGCAGGCTCCGCTCGGATCGGTCACCCACATCATCACGGGCGCATGGTCCGCCATGTTGCGGAAGCGCGCCTCGCTCTCGCGCAGCGTCGCCTGCGTGGCGGCGCGGTCGTGGATGTCGACGGAGCTGCCGAACCACTGCGTGATCTCGCCGGTCTGGGGGTCGCGGAACGGATCGGCGCGCACCAGGAACCAGCGATACTCGCCCGTCTTCGAGCGGATGCGGTGCTCGACCTCGAAGACGCTCCCGGTGCGCCGCGCCTGCGCGAACGCCGCCATGGTCGCCGGTCCGTCGTCGGGATGGACGTAGCTTTCCGCAACGTCCGCGGCGGTGCTCGGCTCGTAGGCCACGCCCGTATACTCGGTCCATTGCCGGTTGAAGTACTCCGTCCGCCCCTCCGCGTCCGTGATCCAGACGATCTGGGGCACCGCGTCGGCCATGAGCCGGAAGCGCGCCTCGCTCTCGCGCAGGGCCGCCTCGGCGCGCGCGCGCTCCACGGCGTCCCAGGTGCGGGCGGCGACCTCCTCGACGAGCGCCACGTCCCCGCTCGACCAGCGGCGCGGCGCCCGGTCGGTGGCGTAGAACGAGGCCACGAAGCGCCCGTCCCGGACGAGCGGCACCGAGACGACGGAACGCGTGTCGATGGCGGACCAGACCTCGTCGGCCCGCTCCGCTCCGGCGAGCACGTCGTCGCTCACCTCCGTGAGCCCCTGACGTTGGCGTGCGATCCTCGCCTGCCCGAAGCTCTCGAGGGGATAGTCCCCGCTGAGCGTGGCGACGCCGTCGGCGGCATAGGAACCCGCGGTTCGCACAACGGCGTCGTCGATGATCTCGCTGTAGCCCACCCGGTCGACGCCCAGGTGCCGCCCGAGAAGGGTGACGGCCTCGGTCATGATCGCGGTTGGGTCGGCGAGCGTGCTCAGCCTGTCCTCGAAGGCGAGCCGGAAGGCTCCCCGCCGCTCGGCGAGCACGTGGGCCGTCGTCTCGGCGACCGCGCAGAACATGCCGGCGACCTGCCCGGTCTCGTCCCGCACGGGCGAATAGGAGAAGGTGAACCAGGCCTGCTCGTCGAAGCCCTTCCGGTTCACGACGAGGGGCAGGTTCTCGCGGAAGGTCGCCTCGCCCGCCAGGGCGGCGTCGATCAGCGGCGAGATGTCGGGCCAGATCTCCGCCCAGATGTCCCGGAAGCGCGCCCCGAGCGCCGACGGGTGCTTGGCGCCCAGGATCTCCGCGTAGGAGTCGTTGTAGAGGAACCCGAGCTGAGGCCCCCAGGCCACGAACATCGGAAACTTGGAGCCGAGCAGGAGGCCGACGACGGAGCGCAGCGATTGCGGCCAGGCCTGGGGGTCGCCGAGCGGCGAGGCGGACCAATCGTGCTCGCGCATGAGGGAGCCCATCCCGCCGCCGGCGTCGAGGAAGGAGGGGCTCGCCGGCGGGCTGGCCTTATCGCGCATGCGGGCGGTTCTTCCGCGCGGACCGCGGCTTCGGCCCGGAGTCCTGCGCCTCCTTGTGCAGGAGGCGCAAGCCCGCGCGCACGACCTCGCTCGCGTTCTGGTACTGGCCGGAGGCGACCTGGGCGCGGATGAACGCGTTGAGCTCGGCCGTCAGCGAGACGTTGCGGGATTGATCGGAGGGCATGACGCACCGTCACATGCGAGGACGCGGGTGTCAAAGATCGCCTCCCGCCCGGTCGTCCGAGCGGCGCTGTTCCAGGCAGCCCGAAGAGGCGCGAGAGCGGCCTCGGCCGAAATCTCCTCGCACCAGGTGCCCCGATTCCGGAACGCTCGTCGGGCCGGCAACGATCCAGGCGACCTCCGGGGGCCAGGAACGCGCGGGCGGCGAGGCTCGGCTCGATCAGGCCGAGCTCTCCCCGGCCGGCTCCGGCCCGGCGAGGCCGCCCTGCGGAACGCGCAGGCGGACACCCGGCCCCATGGCGTCGGCCTCGATCAGCGCCACGCCCGCGGCCTCGAAGACCCGCACGACCTGGGCCGCGGAGGCGCGATGCAGGTCGTGCTTGCCGCCCTCGAAGTCGCGCACCGTCGAGCGGGACAGCTCCGCCCGCTCCGCGAGCTGTTCCTGCGTCCAATCGAGGAGGCCTCGGGCGGCACGGCATTGGGCAGGGGTGATCTTCGGCATGGCCCCACTTGACCAAAGCGGCTGACATCAGCCATATTGGCTGACATAGCGAACAATCGATCGAGGTTCAAGCGCACGGCCCCGCGGCCGCGAGGAGGATCATGCCCCACCACACGTCCCTGATCGCCACCATCGTCGCCGGACTGGGCCTCGCCTTCGTCTTCGGCGCCCTGGCCCAGCGATTCCGGCTCTCGCCCCTCGTGGGCTACCTGCTGGCGGGCGTGATGATCGGGCCGTTCACTCCGGGCTACGTCGCCGACCAGCAGCTCGCGCCGCAGCTCGCCGAGATCGGGGTCATCCTGCTCATGTTCGGCGTCGGCCTGCACTTCTCCCTGGCCGACCTCATGTCCGTGCGCGCCATCGCGATCCCGGGGGCCGTGGCGCAGATGGCGGTCGCGACCCTGCTCGGCATCGGGCTGGCCCATGCCATGGGATGGTCGCTGGGGGCAGGCCTCGTCTTCGGCGTCGCCCTGTCCGTCGCCTCGACGGTGGTGCTCCTGCGAGCCCTCCAGGAGCGGCGCCTCGTCGAGACCGAGAAGGGACGCATCGCGGTGGGCTGGCTCATCGTCGAGGATCTCGCGATGGTGCTCGCCCTCGTCCTGCTGCCGGCCCTGTCGGGGATCCTGGGCGGGCGGGTCGAGAACGGGGCCGACCGCGCGGCGGCGGGGGGCCTGGTGGCCTGGCTGTCGCCCAACTCCGTCTGGGCCGTGCTCGGCTGGACGCTCCTCAAGGTCGCGGCCTTCGTCGGCCTCATGCTGGTGATCGGCCGGCGAGTCATCCCCTGGGTGCTCCACTGGGTGGCGCATACCGGCTCCCGCGAACTCTTCCGCCTCGCGGTGCTCGCCATCGCGCTGGGCGTCGCCTTCGGCTCGGCGGAGCTGTTCGGCGTGTCCTTCGCGCTGGGCGCCTTCTTCGCGGGCATGATCCTCGCCGAGTCGGAGCTGAGCCATCAGGCCGCGAAGGAGACCCTGCCGCTGCGCGACGCGTTCGCGGTCCTGTTCTTCGTCTCCGTCGGCATGCTGGTCGACCCGGCCATCGTCGTGCGCGAGCCGCTCGCGGTGCTCGCGACCCTGGCCATCATCGTGCTCGGCAAGTCCGCCGCGGCCTTCCTGATCGTGCGCGCCTTCGGCCATCCGACCGGGACGGCGCTCACCATCTCGGCGAGCCTCGCGCAGATCGGCGAGTTCTCCTTCATCCTCGCGGGCCTGGGGCTCTCGCTGGGGCTCCTGCCGCGTGAGGGCAACGACCTGATCCTCGCGGGCGCGATCCTGTCGATCCTGATCAACCCGCTCATCTTCGTGGCGCTCGACCGCTACGCGGCCCGGGAGCGCGAGGCGCGCCGGCAGGCCGAAGGCGCGGCCCATGCGGCCCGCCAGGCGGCCGACATGCCGACGACCTCGCTCGCGGATCACGTGGTGCTCGTGGGGCATGGCCGGGTCGGCAGCCTGATCGCCGCCGACCTTCGCGAGCGCGGCATCCCCTTCCTCGTCATCGAGGAGAACGACGCGAAGGTGACCCGCCTGCGGGAGGACGGCATTGAAGCGATCCGGGGCGAGGCGGGGATGCCGGGCGTGCTCCAGGCCGCCAATCTCGCGG
>DASPJU010000732.1:0-3193 GCA_035628475.1 Salinarimonas sp.
ACGAGGCAAGCCTTAATGATTGGTTCACCATGTCATGCTGGCGCGCGTTGCGGTCGTAATCATGCTGATGCAACGATCTAAAACACTGTTCGAAACAGAATGTTATGCAATCTATGTCGCGTAACGCTGAAACACTGCGGCACGCGCCGATCGCCCCGAATTGAAGGCGGAAACGGAAACGGCACACCCCAAGGGTAGGGTGCGCCGCTGAGGTCCAACGGCTGTCGGGGGCAGATCCAACCGTCGTGCGCCTCAGCGTGACGAGCCGCGCGTCAGTTTCTGCTTCAAGTTGACGCTACGTCACATGCGCTTAAGCGGCCCATCGCCTCTCCTGGAACAAGTGAACCACGCCACCGGGAGGGGACGGGGTTCGGCGTCCCGTTGGCCATCGCCGTGAGTCCATCTCACATCAGCAAGAGCCATCTCCCGACGGGGTGCGACGGGCGCGTACAACCAAACGAACACCAGCTCTGGATTGGCGTTGGTTTCCCAGACCTGGGCTGTGCATGGGCCAGGTCATGGTGGAGGCCATGGGGCGCCGGGTCCGAACCCCGGCGCCGCCTTCATGAGCGGGAGCGCCGATGGCAGAGAGAGCTTTAGGCATACGGGCCGCTTATCTCCTGGAATGGGCACGGAAGCAGGACGCGGTAGCTGGCTCTATTGCGGAGGCCGCACAGCACCTTGTTGAGAGAGGGGACGAGCTGGCGGCCCAGGCCGCTGTCCAGAAATGTCATTCGCTCCGGGTCAAGGCATTGCTGGCACGAGCGCAGGCCAAGGCGTTACCTCACGTCTGAGGAGGCAACATGCCCAAGCTAACGCCAAGCCCTGCTGACCTCCTGCGAGTTGCCGCCCAACACGAGCAACTTGCCAACGCGCTGGCACAAGCAGCGGCCGGGTTCACCCGCCAGGGTGAGCACGTCATCGCCAAGGCTGCCCTCGAAACCTGCCACCGTCACCGCGCACGGGCGCTCATGGCACGAACGCGGGCAGAGGCGGCTGGCCAGGCGATTTAGGTACCTTTTGGAGGGGGTGGGGGTGTTGCGGGCATAGAGCAGCCCGGCCTGTCTGTTAGACACGAGCTTGGACTGCACGGTTAACAACCCGTTAACGCCTTCCCGCTCAGCCTGAGCCCTGGCCTCGTTGATGTCCCCCGAGTCGAGGGGCAACGTGGCCTTTGGCGCGCTGGTTTGCACGAGCTATCCGGCGCGAGTGCCGACAACCGGCGATTGGCGTGGCCCTCATTCAAGGGAAGGCAGCCGCAATAAAAGTCAATTCGAGGGCTGGAGCGTCAGGCGAAATACGCGTTCGAGAAGTTCTGTGGCTCTACCCCGAACAGCAGCACCGTTCGGCCGCCGCTGAGATCCAGTGCCATGCCCTCAGTAGAAACCGGGTGCGCCGAAACTGACGCACCCGGAGGAGGCGGGATCAGGCGGCCTTGACGCCCTGGAGGAAGGCCTCGACCTCGCGGCTGAGGTCGTTGGAGTGGCGGGCGAGCTCCTGGGCGGCGCCGAGCACTTGGGCGGCGGCCGCGCCGGTCTCGCCGGCCCCGCGCTTCACGTCGGCGATATTGCCCGTGACCTGCTCGGTGCCGCGCGCCGCCTCCTGTACGTTGCGGGCGATCTCCCGCGTGGCAGCCCCCTGCTCCTCCATCGCCGCCGCGATGCCGGTCGCGATGTCCGAGATGTTGCCGATCGTGCGACCGATGCCCTGGATGGCATCCACGGCCTGCCGGGTGGCTGTCTGCACCTCGGCGATCTGCGCCCCGATCTCCTCGGTAGCCTTGGTGGTCTGGCCCGCAAGCTCCTTGACCTCGGTCGCGACGACCGCAAAACCGCGCCCTGCCTCGCCAGCACGAGCCGCCTCAATGGTCGCGTTGAGCGCGAGCAGGTTCGTCTGCCCGGCGATGTTGTTGATGAGCGCGATCACGCCTCCGATCCGCTCCGCAAGACCGGCTAGAGCCTGCACGATCTTGTCCGTGCGCTGGGCATCCTCGACCGCCGAGTGGGCGATCTTGGAGGAGTGCGCCACCTGCGTGGTGATCTCCTGGATCGAGATTGATAATTCCTCGGTGGCCGCCGCCACCGTCTGCACGTTGGACGAGGTCTGTTCTGCCGCAGACGCCACCGTCATCGATTGGCTGTTAGTCTGGCCTGCGATGCTCGTCATAGACTGCGCGGTCGCCTCCATTTCGGTCGCCGCCGACGAGAGACCTTGTGTCAGCGAGGAGACCCTCGCCTCGAACGAGCGGGTGAGTTGGTCGAGCATCTGCGCACGGCGCATCTTGGCGTCGTTCTCAGCCTCCTGGGCTGCTGCGAGGCGACGCGCTTCGAGGGCGTTGTCCTTGAACACCTGGAGGGCACGGGCCATCAGGCCGACCTCGTCACGGCGTTCTGCCCCATCGACACTCACGCCAAGATCACCTTGAGCAAGGCGCTCCATAACCCCTGTCGTCCTCGCAAGCGGACGAGCCATGCCGAAGATCGCGATGCTTCCCATCAGCCCGACCGCGAGCACGAGGCCAGCCGCGGAGGCTGCAATCAGATTGGTTGTGGTCCTCTCGGCAAGCTCGTGCGCCGCCTGCTTTGCCTCGGCCAGGGCTTTGGCGTTCGCCCCGATACGCTGATCGAGTGCATCTCTGGCTTTGATGCGCGCTGCCCGGCCCTCGGTGTTCGACACCTTTTGAGCAGCCTCGTTCTCATTCTTCAGCCCATGGGCAACGCTCCTGTCCATGGTTGCAAAGAATTCAGCGACTGTCCGCTTCAGGGCTTCATTCGTGGCCTTGCGTTCCGAGGTATCAGCAAGGGCGATCAGCGCGTCGAGGTCTTTGATCGCCTCCTGCTTCGCAGCCTGGAACAGCTTCTCGTAACGCGCCAAGGTCTCACCGTTCGTCTCGATGATGATGTTCTTCTCCTGGATCGTCGCCTCGTTCACCTGGGACTTAATGTCGAGGGCGATGGCCCGGCGGGCAGCATGCACGTCGATGATCTGTTGGGTGTTTTGGGCCAGACCGTCGAGGCTGCTCTTCGCAAGAACGATAAGGCCGACCGTCACCAGAACCACTACGGTCATCGGGATCGCGAGCTTGGTGACAAGATTCAAGTTGTTGAGAAAGCGCATAGCCTCTTCCAGGGTGCATTTACTGCGGACACGGGGGCAGGTTGATGCACGCCACAGTTGGCTGGCTTGGCTAACA
>DASPJU010000733.1:0-2546 GCA_035628475.1 Salinarimonas sp.
GGACCTGCGCTACAACCTCGAGATCAGCCTCGAGGACGCCTTCAACGGCAAGACAGAGACCCTCAAGATCCCCACCTCCATCACCTGCGAGACCTGCGCGGGCACGGGCGCCAAGCCCGGATCGAAGCCCCGCCCCTGCCCCACCTGCGGCGGCTACGGGCGCGTGCGGGCGAGCCAGGGCTTCTTCTCCGTCGAGCGAACCTGCCCCAATTGCCACGGGCGCGGCGAGACCATCGACGACCCCTGCCCCTCCTGTCAGGGCGCCGGCCGCCAGACCCGCGAGCGCACGCTCTCCGTCAACATCCCGGCGGGCGTCGAGGACGGGACCCGGATCCGCCTCGCGGGCGAGGGCGAGGCGGGCTTGCGCGGAGGGCCCGCGGGCGACCTCTACATCTTCCTGTCCCTCAAGCCGCACGCCTTCTTCCAGCGCGACGGGGCGGACCTGTTCTGCCGCGCGCCGATCTCCATGGTGCAGGCGGCGCTCGGCGGCGAGATCGCGGTGCCCACCATCGACGGCTCGGACGCCAAGGTGAAGGTCCCGGAGGGCACCCAGTCGGGCAAGCAGTTCCGCCTCAAGGACAAGGGCATGCCGGTGCTGCGCTCGCGCGACCGCGGCGACCTCTACATCCAGGTGGTGGTCGAGACGCCCCAGAACCTCACCAAGCGCCAGCGCGAGCTGCTCGCCGAGTTCGATCGCGAGTGCTCCACCAGCACGCACCCGGAGAGCGCGGGCTTTTTTTCCCGCGTTCGCGAATTCTTCGACGGCCTAGGTGGAGCGACCCGCTCTTGACGGGCGTTGACGAAGGTTAGATGCCTAACTCACTGCCCCGCTCATGAAGGACGGTCCCGTGCTGCAATCGCCCGGACGCGCCAACCGGAAGCTCCCGCCGGCCCTAGGCAAGATCGAGGACGAGGCGCGTTTCCTGCGCTCCTGGCTCGAGCGCCCCCTCGTGACCGGGGCGGTGACGCCCTCGAGCAAGATGCTCGCGCGGACCATGGCGTCCTACGTGGACCCGCGAATCCCCGGTCCCGTCATCGAGCTCGGCCCCGGCACCGGTCCGGTGACCGACGCCCTCGTGCGGAGGGGCGTGGCGGAGGACCGGCTCGTCCTGGTCGAGTTCAATCCGGATTTCTGCAAGCTCCTCCACAAGCGATTCCCGAAGGCCACGATCGTCCAGGGCGACGCCTACGACATCGGCCGCACGCTGGACGGGGTGCTCGCCGAGCACGCCGCGGCCGTGGTCTCGAGCCTGCCCCTGTTCACGAAGCCCGTCGAGAAGCGGATCTCGCTCCTCGCCGAGATCCAGGCGCTGCTCGGCCGCGGGGCGCCCTTCGTGCAGTTCACCTACGCCATGGTGCCGCCGATCCCCAAGAACCCGCGCCAGTACACGGTGACGGCCTCGAACCGGATCTGGCTCAACCTGCCGCCGGCCCGGGTCTGGGTCTATCGCGGGCGCTGAGCCCGCCATGAGCCCCGAGGCCGTGGAGGCCGCGATCCTCGGCCGGCGCTCGGTGCGCGCCTTCCGCCCCGACCCCGTCGACCGCGCCCTCGTGGAGCGCCTGCTGGCGCTCGCCGCGCGGGCGCCCAGCGGCACCAACATGCAGCCCTGGCGCGCCTATGTGGTGACCGGGGCGGCGCGCGAGCGGCTGTGCGCGGCGCTTCTGGCCGCCCATGCCGACCCGGCGGGTGGGCACGAGAGCGAGTACCGCTACTATCCCGACCCGTTCCCCGACCCCTACGGCGCGCGGCGTCGCAAGGTGGGCCTCGACCTCTACGGGCTGCTCGGCATCGGTCGGGGCGAGGGCGAGCGCATGCACGCCCAGCACGGGCGCAACCTCGCCTTCTTCGGCGCGCCGGTGGGTTTGATCTTCACGATCGACCGGCGGCTCGCCATCGGCTCCTGGCTCGATTATGGCGGCTTCCTCCAGAGCCTGATGATCGCCGCGCGGGCGTACGGCCTCGACACCTGCCCGCAGGCGGCCTTCGCCCCCTTCCACCGGGTGATCCGGGCGCATCTGCCAATCTCCGAGGGGGAGATCGTGGTCTGCGGCATGGCGCTCGGCTACGCGGACGAGACGGCGCCGGAGACCCGCCTCGTCACGGAGCGCGCGCCGGTCGCTGATTTCGCGACGTTCCTCGACGAGCCGGGCGGGCCCTCCGCCCCGGCGTGAGAGCGTCCGCGCGGGCGAGGCCGACGCAGCGGGGCGACCCGATCGGGACCGGCTCGGACGTTTTCCCCTGCCCCCAACCATCCACCCCCCTGGACCTTTCGTCCAACTGTCACAAAACTGTGCGAATGGCCCCGGTGCCCGGCCTGCTGGCGTGACCTCCCGTCGCGAGGAGCGGTTGCGGCGGGCCCCAAGGAGAGCGATCGATGCGTGGAATGTTGAAGGGGGCGGCCGCGCTCGCCCTGATGCTGTCGCTGACCGGGACCGCGCTGGCGCAGAGCGGAAAGCTCGTCCTCTACACCTCCCAACCCGACAAGGACGCCCAGCAGACGGTCGACGCGTTCCGCAAGGCGCATCCGAACGTGCAGGTCGAGATC
>DASPJU010000734.1:0-3342 GCA_035628475.1 Salinarimonas sp.
CGAGGATCTTAGGCTCAAGCGCGAGCGCGCGTGCAAGCCCGATCCGCTGGCGCTGCCCCCCCGAAAACTCATGCGGTAGGCGATCCGTCGACGCGGGATCGAGACCGACCAGGGAGAACAGGTCTCTCGCCTTCTGAAGGGCGATCTTGCGCGGAACGCCTCGGGCGACCAACCCCTGGGCGACCAGATCTCCTGCGGTTCGACGGGGGTTCAAGGAGCCATATGGGTCTTGGAACACCATCTGGACCAGGTGGCGATTGCGCCTCAGGGTCTCGCCGCTGAAGGAGCCGAAATCCACACCGTCGAGATCGATCGTGCCCTGGTCCGGATCAAGGAGTCGTACGATACATCGCGCCAGCGTCGACTTCCCTGAACCGCTCTCCCCGACAATCCCGAGAGTCCCACCACGGGGCACGGAGAGGGCGACATCCTTGACGGCGTGAACGACCCTCTTGCGCCTGCCGAACCACCCTCCACCCGTGCGGTAGGTTTTCGACAGGTCGCGAACGACCGCGATCGGCTCGCCCGGCAGGTCGCGCGGCTCTGGTGGTACGAGGCTCGGAACAGCAGCGATCAAGGCCTTTGTATATTCGGCCTGGGGTCGTTCCAGCACCTCCGCGGCAGGTCCCTGCTCGACGACGCGACCGTGCTGCATCACGACAATCCTGTCGGCGATCTCCGCCACGACGCCGAAGTCGTGCGAGATGAACAGGACGGCGGTTCCATGGCGACGCTGCAGCGACCGGATGAGCTCGAGGATTTGGGCCTGGATGGTAACGTCCAGAGCGGTGGTCGGCTCATCGGCGATCAGGACCTTCGGTTCGAGCGCAAGGGCCATCGCGATCATCACGCGTTGCCGCTGACCGCCGGAGAGTTCGTGCGGGTAGGCCCTGTAGGCTGACGGCGGGTCGGGTATCCCCACCTCCTCGAGAAGGGCGAGGACGCGGGCCTGAACCTCCGCTTCAGGCATGTCGGTATGGGTGCGGAACGTCTCCGCGATCTGGTCGCCTGCAACCCGCAACGGGTTGAGTGCGGTCATGGGCTCCTGGAAGATCATGCCCATTTCCGGCCCACGAAGCCGACGGAGCTCATCCTCCTTCAAAGTGAGAATGTCCCGTTCGCCCAGCATGGCCCTTCCGCTGACAACCCTCAGGTTCGGCGCCAGGAGCCCCATGAGAGCGGACGCCGTCATGGACTTGCCCGAGCCGCTTTCACCCACGACGCACAGGATCTCGCCGGGGTACAGCTCCAACGATACCCCTTCGACGGCGTAGGGCCGGTCGGCCCCACGCGGGAGCGCGATGGTAAGGTTCTCGACTCGGACAAGCGCACTCATCTGCCCCGCAGCCTCGGATTGAGCGCATCGTTCAATCCCTGCCCGACCAGCGAGACCGAAAAAATTGTCAGCAGGACTGCCACGCCGGGGATGGCCGAGACGTACCACTCGCTGCGGAGCACCCGCCGGCCCTGGCCGATCAGATTGCCCCAGGAGGCGATGTTTGGATCCGACAGTTCAAGGAACGCCAGCGCGCTCTCAAGCAGGATCGCGGTCGCCATGACCACGCTCCCGTACACGATGATCGGGGCCAGCGCGTTGGGCAGGATCTCACGGAAGATGATCTGACGGTCGGTCAGGCCCAGGATCCGGCACGCCTGGACAAACTCGCGATTGCGCAGGGTCAGAAACTCGGCGCGCGTGAGTCGAGCGACGGCGGGCCAGGACACGATGCCGATCGCGAAGGTGACCGCCACCATATTAGATCCGACCACCACGACGAGAACGAGCAGCAGGATAAAGTTGGGCAGCGTTTGGAACGCCTCCGTGAGGCGCATCAACGCGTCATCCACAAGGCCGCCGTAGTAGCCCGCGAGCGCCCCGACGAGGATTCCGATTGCGATCGCGACCAGGGTCGAGACGATCCCCATGAGGAGCGTCGTTCGAGCGCCGTGCGCAATCTGTGCGGCGATATCGCGACCGGAGGGATCAGTGCCGAGAAGGAACCTGGGGTTCGCATTCGGCCAGATGAGCGGCCGACCGGCCAAGCTGAGAGGATCGCGCGGGTATAAGATGTCGGCCGACACGGCGAGCACGACGATCGCGATGAGGATCACGAGGCCGACCACGGCGGCGGGACTGGTGAAGAACTGTCGAAGCGCCGTCACGACTCCTTTCCTCCCGCCGTGATACGCGGGTCAAGGCGTGCGTAGACGAGATCGACCACGAAATTAACGAAAATGACCATGAGGGCAGACACGAACACGATCCCTAGCAGCGTGTTCAGGTCGCGCTGGATCACGGAGTCGTAGGCGAGGCGTCCGATCCCGGGCAACGAGAAGACGCTCTCCACGACAACCGATCCGCCGAGCATGGTGCCGGCCTGGAGGCCGACTAGCGTGACCATTGGCAGGAGCGCATTACGCAGCACGTGACGGCGTACGATCTCGCGCTGCCGAAGGCCCTTGGCGCGGGCCGTGCGGACGAAATCGAGGGAGGAGACCTCCAGCATCGACGCTCGCATGATGCGGAGGTAGATCGCGAGGAAGATCAGCGCCAACGTGAGCGTGGGCTGCACGAGATGGCGTGCGATATCGAACACGAGCAGAATGCCTGTGCGGCCAGATCCGATCTCGTACAGCCCTCCTGGGGGGAGCCAGGCGAGCCAGATCGAGAACACCACGATGCTCATCAGTCCGAGCCAGAAGGACGGCGTCGCATAGAAGATGAGACCAAGAAACGAGATCAGGGTATCCGCCCAGCCGTTCACACGTTGCGCGGACACGATCCCCAGCAACATTCCGCCGAAGAAGGCGAAGCTCAACGCCGAAACCATCAGCAGGAGTGTCGCTGGGAGTCGTTCTAGGATCACGACGGCAACCGGCTTGTTGTAGACAGCCGAGAAGCCGAGATCGAGGCGGATCAGCCGCCACATGTACTCGAGAAGCCGCGCCGCAGTGCTGCCCTCAAGGCCGTAGAAGCGCCGAAGCTCCGCCGCCGTCGCAGCGTCGCCACCACCCATCTGCGCCATAAGCGCGTCGACTGTGTCGCCTGGGGCGAATTGAAGGAGGACGAACAGCCCGGCGAGCAGAATGAGCAGCGTTGGCACGCTGCTCATCAGGCGTCGGCCGGCCAGCTTCAGGATCTGCATGGCCGCATCCGATTGGTCAGGCTTCGATCCACAGGTCTGCCCAATGGCTGGAAGGCCAGCGCGGGTTGTTGTGGTGGTTTTGGAGCTTCTTGCTGGTCACTGAGATGAACTGCCGTTCGGTTGCCATCCAGAGCGGCACCTCAGTGTTCAAGAGCTTCACGACCTCAGGGTAGAGCGCCTTCCGCTTGGCCGGGTC
>DASPJU010000735.1:0-5660 GCA_035628475.1 Salinarimonas sp.
TCTTGACCGTGAGGATGACGTTCTTCTCGTGCAGGATCTTGTTGTGCTTCAGGTTGTGCAGCAGGGCCGAGGGAGCGGTCTCGGGATCGCTCGTGAGGAACACCGCGGTGCCCTTGACCCGGTGGGGCTGGCTCTTGCCCAGCATGCCGATGAGCTCGGCCACGGGGACGTCGGCCTTGCGGGTCTTCTCGAACAGGATGCGGGTGCCCCGCACCCAGGTGAGCATCAGGACGATGAGCGCGACGGCGAGCAGCACCGGCACGTAGCCGCCCGTGAAGAGCTTCGTCAGGTTCGAGCCGAAGAAGGCGAGGTCGATGACCAGGAACGGAAGGATGAGGAGCAGGGTCGCGGGGAGCGACCAGCGCCAGACCTTCCAGATCACGATGATGGCCAGGATGGCGTCCACCGACATGGCGCCGAAGACGGAGACGCCGTAGGCATGGGCGAGGTTGCTCGACGAGCCGAAGGCGAGCACCAGGATGATGACGCCGGCGAGCAGGATCCAGTTCACCCGCGGCATGTAGATCTGCCCCTGGTGCGAGGCGGAGGTGAAGCGGATCTCGAGGCGCGGCAGGAGGCCCAGCTGCACGGCCTGGCGGGTGAGCGAGAAGGCGCCCGTGATCACGGCCTGGGCCGCGATGATCGAGGCGAGGGTCGCCAGCCCCACGAGGGGCAGAACCCCCCATTCCGGCACGAGGCGGTAGAACGGGTTCTCGATCGCCTCCGGGTGCGCGAGCACGAGGGCGCCCTGGCCGAAATAGTTGAGGATCAGCGCCGGGAAGACGAGGCCCAGCCAGGCGATCCGGATCGGGCCCCGGCCGAAATGCCCGAGATCGGCGTAGAGGGCCTCCGCCCCCGTGGCGACGAGGCAGACCCCGCCGAGCACGGCGAGCGCGATGCCCGGATGCTGGAACAGGAAACCGAGGCCGTAGAGGGGGTTGATGGCGAGGAACACGCCGGGGTCGTCGGCGATGTGAAGGAGGCCCGTGAGCGCGAGGGTGGCGAACCACACGAGCATGACGGGCCCGAAGAAGGTCGCCACCTTGCCCGTGCCGCGGCTCTGCACGGCGAAGAGGCAGACCAGGATCGCGAGCGTGATGGGGACGACGTAGCCCTGGAGGGCCGGCGTCGCGATCTTGAGGCCCTCCACCGCCGAGAGCACCGTGATCGCGGGCGTGATCATCGCGTCGCCGTAGAACAGCCCCGCGCCCGCCGCGCCCAGGACCAGCACGGTGCCGCGGCCGCGGCCGAGCACCCGCTGGGACAGCGCCACGAGGGTGAGCGTGCCGCCCTCGCCGTTGTTGTCGGCTTTGAGCAGGACCACCACGTATTTGAGCGTGACCACGAGGATCAGCGACCAGAGCATCAGGGACAGGACGCCGATGACCGCCTCGCGCGTGACGGGGCCGCCCCCGGACGCGGCCTGCACGGATTCGCGCAGCGCGTAGAGCACGCTCGTCCCGATGTCCCCGTAGACCACGCCCAGCGCGCCGAGGCTCAAGGTCCAGAAGCTCGACTTGTGGTGAGCCTCGGGCAGGACGGCTTCCGGAGCCGGGCTGTCCGGGTGCTCCGGGTCGTTCGTCGTGGATTGGGGCATAAGGTCTGTTCGATCGCGATGCCGTCGGGCGATCCGCGGCTGCGGGAGGGGCCGGTGTCGCCGCCCGAGCGGCGAGGACCGATCGGGGCGCGCGGTTCCTAGCACAGCCCGCCACAGCTTAAAACCGAATCCGCGCCCCGGTTCCGACCCGGCCCCGGAGGCGCTTGCGGCGCGCCGCCGCTCCATGCGACACCCGCCCGCCATGGATCCCCGCCGCCCGGACCGCCCGACCGGAGAGGCCGACGCCGGCGCGCGCCGGGGCTCGGCGGTCGACCTGTTCCTCGGCTTCGAGGGGCGGCTCGACCGGGAGCGCTGGCTCGGCGCGGTCGCGCTGCTGCTCGGCCTGCTGCTCGCCGCCCACCTCCTGACCTGGCAGCTCGCGGAGGCCGGGCGCATCGGCGCCTCCGGCCGCGAGGCGGCGCGGGTGGCGGTCCAGGCGTTCCTGCTGGTGCCCTGGACCGCCCTCGACTGGAAGCGCTTCCACGATCTGGGCCAGCCCGGCGCCTTGGCGCTGATCTGCCCCGGCCTGTTCGCGGTCTCGCGCCTGTGGGACGGGATCGGGCCCATGGACGACGAGATGGTGCGCACGGCGCTCAGCGTCGCCCAGGGCGTCGTGGCCCTGTGGCTCGCCCTCACCCTCGCCTATCGGGCGGGCACGCCCGCCCCCAACCCCTACGGCGTGCCTCCCGGCCCGCCCCAGCCCGGACCCCGCCCATGACGCCCGCCGCGACGCCCACCGCCCTCGACCTCGCCCAGGCGCTCCTGCGCTGTCCCTCCGTGACGCCCGCCGAGGGCGGGGCCCTGGCGCTGATCGAGGCGGTGCTGGGCGCAGCCGGCTTCGAGGTCCACCGACCCGTCTTCCGGGAGGAGGGCACGCCCGACGTCGAGAACCTCTACGCGCGATGGGGCGCCGGCGGGCCCTGCCTCGTCTTCGCCGGCCACACCGACGTGGTGCCGCCGGGCGACGTCGCGCGTTGGCGCCGCGATCCCTTCGGGGGCGAGGTCGTCGACGGGGAGCTGTTCGGCCGCGGCGCCGTCGACATGAAGGGCGGCATCGCCTGCATGATGGCGGCGGCGCTGGCCTATCTCTCGGAGCGGCCCGAGACGCCGGGCTCCATCGCCTTCCTGATCACGGGAGACGAGGAGGGGCCGGCCGTGAACGGCACCGTCAAGCTCCTCGAATGGGCCCGCGCGCGGGGCGAGCGCTTCGACCATTGCGTGCTGGGCGAGCCCACCAATCCGGAGCGGCTCGGCGACACCATCAAGATCGGCCGGCGCGGCTCGCTCACGGGGCGCCTGGTCGTGGAGGGGCGCCAGGGGCACGTGGCCTATCCGCACCTGGCCCGGAACCCGATCCCCGGCCTCGTGCGCCTGCTCGCGGGGCTGGAGGCCGAGCCCCTCGACGCCGGCACCGGGCATTTCGACGCCTCGAACCTGGAGGTCACGACGGTGGACGTGGGCAATCCCGCCACCAACGTGATCCCGGCCGAGGCGCGAGCCGCGTTCAACATCCGCTTCAACGACCTGTGGACCCCGCAGACGCTGGAGGCCGAGATCCGCCGCCGCCTCGACGCGGCGGCGGGCAACCTCGTGCGCTACGAGGCCCGGTTCGAGCCCACCAACGCGGTGGCGTTCCTCACCGAGCCCTGCCCCTTCGTGGCGCTCTTCGCCGACGCGGTCGAGGCCGAGACGGGCAGGCGGCCCGCGCTCTCCACAACGGGGGGCACCTCGGACGCGCGCTTCATCAAGGACCATTGTCCCGTCCTCGAGTTCGGGCTCGTGGGCCAGACCATGCACGCGGTCGACGAGCGCGTCGCGGTGGCGGACCTCGAGGGCCTGACCGCGATCTACCGGCGCTTCCTCGACGGCTATTTCGCCGCGCGATAGCCGGCCCCCGCCTTGAAGCGCTGCCCGGCGCCGCCATGTTCGGTGGCATGAAACGGCGCACGCTCTTCAAGTATGTGGCCCTGCCCGCCCTGATGGCGGCCGGGGCCGCCGGCTACGGCCGGGCCCAGGGCTCCCGCAATCCCTATTATGGGGGCCCGCCCTCGGACCATTTCGACGGCTTGCGCTTCTTCCTGCCGGGCCAGCCGCCCGACAAGGGCCTGGTGGAGCTCCTGCGCTGGAACCTCGGCGGCGGCCGCGAGCCCTGGCCGGAGCGCTTCCCCAGCCCCTTCGCGGACAAGCCCCCCGAGCGGGTCGCGGGCCTGCGGGTGACGCTGGTGGGGCATGCGAGCGTGCTGATCCAGACCGCCGGGCTCAACGTCCTGGTGGACCCCGTCTATGCCGAGCGGGCGAGCCCGTTCTCCTTCGCGGGCCCGCGCCGGGCCAACCCGCCGGGCATCGCCTTCGACGATCTGCCGCCCATCGACGCGGTGCTGGTCACGCACAATCATTACGACCATCTCGACACGGGCACGATCGCGCGCCTGTGGCACCGCTTCCGCCCCCGGATCGTCGCGCCGCTGGGCAACGACGCGATCATCCGCGCCGCCGACGACGCCGTCGAGGTGACGGTCGCCGACTGGAACGACACGGTGGCGCTCTCCGACGCCGTGACGGCGCGGCTCCTGCCCTCGTATCACTGGTCGGCGCGCTGGACGAGCGACCGCCGCATGGCGCTGTGGTGCGCCTATCACCTGGGAACCCCCACGGGCGGGGTCTACCACGTGGGCGACACGGGCTACGGCGACGGGCGCCTGTTCCGGGACGTGCGCGAGCGCCTCGGGCCCCCGCGCCTCGCGATCCTGCCCATCGGCGCCTACGAGCCGCGCTGGTTCATGAAGGCGCAGCACATGAACCCGGAGGAGGCGGTGCGGGTCATGGGGGACACGGGCGCGGCCCAGGCGCTCGGCCACCATTGGGGCACCTTCCGCCTCACCAACGAGGGGATCGAGCGCCCCGTCGAGGCGCTCTCCGCCGCCCTGGCCGCGGCCGGCATCCCGCCCGAGCGCTTCCGGGCGCTGCGGCCGGGGGAGGTATGGGAGGCGGGGGAGGCGTAGGGCGGTGCGGATCGTGTCCGCCATGACGCCCCTCGACGCCGCCCTGGCCCGCGAGGCGGTCGAAGGCCCGGCGACGCCCGAGCGCCACGCGGATCTCGCAGCGCGCGCGCCCGCCCTGCGCGAGGTCGAGCTGCGCCCCGCGCCGCCGGCTGCCCCCGCGACGCGCCTGCGGCTCGCCGCCTGGAACCTGGAACGCTGCAAGGCCCTGGAGCCGTCCGCCGAGCTCCTGGCCCGCGCCGGCGTCGACATCGCGCTCCTGTCCGAGATGGATCTGGGCATGGCTCGCTCAGGCCATCGCAACACCGCGCGAGACCTCGCCGACGCGCTGGGCGGGGGCTATGCCTTCGCCACGGAGTTCGTCGAGCTCGGGATCGGCAACCAGAGCGAGACCCTGGCGCATGCGGGCGAGGCCAACACCCATGCCCTGCACGGCAACGCGGTCGTGAGCCGGCAGCCCTTCCGCAACCCGGCCGTGATCCCCCTCGAGGCGGGCGGCTCCTGGTGGGCCCTCGACTGGCACCACCGGCGCCTAGGCGGGCGCATGGCGCTCGCCGTGACGGTGGATCTCGTCGGGCTGCCGGTGCGGCTCGTCAGCGCCCATCTGGAGAGCCTGCCCGGCCCCGGGCGCCGCGCCAACCAGGTCCGCCACATCCTGGACCATGTCGAGGCGACCGCGGGCCGCGGCGGCCCGGCCGTCGTGGCGGGGGACATGAACGCGAGCGAGCTGCCGCCCCTGGAGGGTGCCGGCGCGGGCCGGCCGGACTGGTTCGTGCAGCCCGAGATCCATGAGCCCCTGTTCGACGCGATGGCGGAAGCAGGGTTCGGCTGGCTCGCCGCCAACACGCCCGAGCCCACCCGGCGCACCCTCGCCAACGGCCGCCCGGCGCCGCCCTTCAATCGGCTCGACTGGTTCTTCGTGCGCGGCCTGGAGGTCATGGCCCCGCTTGTGTGGCCGGCGGTCGACGCGCAGGGCGCGCCGATCTCGGACCACGAGCTGATCACGGTGGACGTGGCGCCCGCCTGACGGGTCAGGCCCGGCGCCTCACCTCCTGAGCCCCAGC
>DASPJU010000736.1:0-8154 GCA_035628475.1 Salinarimonas sp.
GACGATGTCGGGCCGCCCGTCGCGGTCGAACGCGGCGATGGGGCCCGGATTGAGCCAGCGCTGGGGCGTGCCGATCGGCGGCGTCTCGGCGATCACCTGCCAGGCGCCTTCCCGGCGGCCCACCACCACGAGGGACGAGCCCGCGGTCCTCGATGAGCGCACCACGACGATCTCCGGCGTCCCGTCCCCGTCGAGATCGGCCAGGCGCGGCTCCAGATCCTCGTAGACCGCGTCCGGGCCGGCCTCGAGCCGGGTCACGGCCACGGGCACCTTCTGGACCCCGGCCGCCGGAGCCACCGGGCGGCGCTCCTCGATCACGAGGGTGCCGGCCTCGACGGCGTCGCCCAGCACGCCGTGGCCGTAATCGGTCCGGGGCGTCGCGAGATAGGCCTTGATGGGGCCGGAGGTCTGCTGGCGCGCGTGCGGGATCGCGTCCGCGGGGTGCTCGCCCAGGCCCGCCGGGTTGCCGCGCAGCCGGACGACCGCGATCTCGCCCTCGACGAGGAGGAGCGCCGCCGCGCCGCCGTCCCCCCAGGCGAGCGCGAGCGGGCCCTCGCGCCCGGGGGCGCGCAGCGCCGGGTCGGCGGTGGGCACGATGCGGGCGAGATAGCTGCCGGGGCCGCGAAACTCCTCCACCCGGAACGGCAGGTCGAGGATCCTCACCTCGACGGCGGCGGCCGGAACGGGGGCGGCGAGCAGGGCCGCCAGCGCGAGCGCCGCCCGCTCAGACATGCTGGCCGCCATTGATGTGCAGCTCGGCGCCGTTCACGTAGGAGCTCGTCTCGGTGCACAGGAAGTAGATGGCCTTGGCGACCTCGTCGGGGGTGCCGAGCCGGCGCTGCGGGATCTGCTCGACGAGCTTCTCGGTGCCGGGCGACAGGATCGAGGTGTCGATCTCGCCCGGCGAGATGGCGTTGACCCGCACCCCGAGCGGGCCGAAATCCGCGGCCATCTCGCGGGTCAGGGCCGCCAGCGCGGCCTTCGAGGTGGCGTAGGCGGCTCCCGCGAAGGGATGGACGCGCGAGCCCGCGATGGAGGTCACGTTCACCACCGAGCCCTTGGCGCGGGCGAGCTCCTCGCACAGGCCCCGGGCCAGCATGATCGAGGCGAAGAAGTTCACCTGGAAGACGTGCACCCAGTCCCGGTGCGCCGTGTCGAGGGCGCCGAGCCGCGAGCCGCCGGAGCCCTTGGGCGAGATGCCCGCATTGTTGACGAGGGCATGCAGCATGCTGCCCTCGATCTCGAGGCGCTGCTTCACGTCGGCGATGGCGCGCCTGGTGTCCTCGGGGTCGGCGAGGTCGACCTGGAGGTGGTCCTCAGGGCCCATCTCCCAGGGGCAGTTCTCCGGGAAGGCATGACGCGAGGCGGTGATCACCCGCCAGCCCGCGGCCGAGAAGCGCTTCACCGTCGCGTGGCCGATGCCGCGGCTCGCGCCCGTCAGCAGCATCACCCGGCGGCGCTGGTTCGAGGAGGGGCTCATGGGCAAGGGGGCTCTCCGGAACGGTGCGGGACCCTACGATGCCGGATTGCGACCGTCCATCTATGCGGTGATGTTGTCAAACAACTAAGATACAATGCAATGTAAGAATATGTGATAAAAATTTATATTATTAACAGAACATTAACCTCAAACTTTGTTGTTCGAATGTCTTTGACACAGATAGGGTTCATAAGACATTAAAACTAAGCGTGCGGCTATCCAGATTGCTTTTGATGTTGGGGTGATCCTATGCAGACCACGATGGCCACTCAGTCGGCGAATATGAACGGCCGGCTCGGGTCCGCCAGCCAGCCTAGCATGTCCCTGTCCGACGTGTTCAGCGGATTGATGCAGGCCTTCCAGTCCATGGGCTTCGGAGGGATGGGCGGCGCCAATGGCGGGCAGGCCGGCTATGCCAACCCGACCGGCCCGGGCTGCGGCCCGAACGGGTGCGCTCCGGCCGGCGGCCAGGGCGGCTGGGGCCAGACGAGCGGCTACGGCTCCCCGTTCGGCATCGGCGGCCAGGGCCAGTGGGGCGCGGGCGGCGGCCAGGGTCCCTGGGGCGCGGGTGGCGGATCCCCCTTCGGCTTCGGGCAGGCCGGCGGCTGCGGCTCGCCGTTCGGCGCCGGTGGCGGCCAGGGCCAGTGGGGCGGCGGCTTCTCCCCCGGGCAGACGAGCGGTTACGGGTCTCCCTTCGGCGGGTGCCAGTCGCCGTGGGGTAACGGCGGCGGGTCGTCCTTCGGCCCGATGAGCGGTTACGGGTCTCCCTATGCCTCCGGCGGCCAGGGTCCTTGGGGGACGGGCGGCGGATGCTCGGGCACCGGCGCCACCTCCGGCTACCAGCCCACCAGCACCGGCGGCGCGACCGGCGGATGCTCGGGCACCGGCGCCACCTCCGGCTACGAGCCGACGACCGCCAGCGGCGGCTGCGGGAGCACGGGTGGGGCGGGCAATGCCTGCGGCACCGGCGCCACCTCCGGCTATCAGCCCACCAGCGGCGGCGGCGGATGCGGCGATGCCGGTGCAGGCAATGCCTGCGGGGCAGGCGACGCCACCTCGGGTTACGAGCCGGCGACCGCCAGCGGCGGCTGCGGGAGCACGGGCTCCGCAGGGAACGCCTGCGGCGCGACCGATGCCACCTCGGGCTACGAGCCCGCGACGGGCGGCGGCGGATGCGGCGACGCGGGCGGCGCGAGCAATGCCTGCGGGGCGAGCGACGCCACCTCCGGCTACGAGCCGGCCGACGCGACGAGCGGCTCTTGCTCGGCGAGCGGCGGGTGCTCGGCGAGCGACTCCGCCACCTCCGGCTACGAGGACGCGGGCTCGACCGACGCGGCGTCGGGCAGCGGCGGCGCGAGCGGCGCCTGCGGCGCCTCCGGGTCGAGCGACGGCGCCAGCGGGGTCGAGGATTCCGGCTGCGCCCGCAACGGCCGCTCGAGCTGCTGCGGACCGAGCTGCGGCTGCAAGGGCGACAAGGGCAACACCGGCAATACCGGCAATGCCGCGCGCCCCGAGGCCAGCTACTTCGACGGCCGCCAGCAGGGCTGCGGGCCGGCGCAGTGCTCCCCGACCCGGCACTGAGCCGGGTCCCCACCGCCCCCTGAGGAGGCTTGTCGCATCATGGGCGTGCTCGATCTGACCCGGCTCGACGCCTCGGCCATCGGCGGCATCGGGCGCCCCCGCCTGCGGCCGGCGCTCGACGCCGGCCGCCACCTCGCCGACGCGGGGGGCTTCTTCGCCGAGGCCACCGGCTCCGGCGTCTTTTCCGGCACCAGCCTCGACTTCGCGGACGGGATCCTGTCGGGGCGCTGCGGCATCGACGGCCCGGCCGCGGCCTATCTGCGGTTCTACGACGACGGCCGGCGCGCCGGGCTGGTCGACGAGGCGCTGGAGCGCTTCGTCGCCCTGCGCCTGGCGCGCCTGCGCTCGTGGGACGCCGTGGGGGCGGACGCGATCGGGGAGGCGCGCTCCCTCGGCTTCGGCGCGGTCGCCGAGGACGCGCCGCTGCACCGGATCGGCACCGCCGCCATGGTGCTGGCCCCGGGGCAGCGCGCCGTCGTCACGGGAGCGTGGCGGTGGGGCCGGTGGGACGACCCCGCCCTCAACCGCGTCGCGCTCCACCGCGACGCGGACGGGCTCGCGATCGACTATTACCGCGTCGGCGGGGCCGAGCACGACGACCCCCGCCTCGCGGTGCCCTGGGAGGAGGACGTGGTGCTGGCGGCCCGCGTGCTGCTCTCCCCCGAGGAGACGCGGCGCTTCGTCGAGGGCGCCGACGATCCCGCCTTCGAGGGCGGCCTCCTAGCGAGCCTCCAGGGCGGGCCGCTCTGGCGGGCCGCCATGACGATCCTGCGCGAGCGCATCGCCATCGACTCGGGCGTGGACGGCCTGACCCTCACCGACGGGGCGCTGCGCATGATGGCCCGGATCGGCCGCCCCCTCTATCCTTGAGACCGCCCGCAAGCGGGCTCACGGATAGAGGCGCTCCCGCGTCCAGCCGTCGCCGGCGCGATGGAACACGACCCGGTCGTGCAGCCGGAAGGGCCGGTCCTGCCAGAACTCGACGCTCACCGGCGCGATGCGGAAGCCGGTCCAATGCGACGGGCGCGGCACCTCGCCGATGGCGAAGCGCGCCGCGTGGGTGGCCACCGCCGTCTCGAGGGCGAAGCGGCTCTCGAGCGGGCGCGACTGGCGGCTGGCCCAGGCGCCGATGCGGCTGTCGCGCGGGCGGCTCTGGAAATAGGCGTCCGCCTCCTCGTCCGGGACGAGGGTCACGGGCCCGCGGGCCCGCACCTGCCGGCGCAGGGACTTCCAGTGCAGGCAGATCGCCGCCTTGCCCTGGCCCAGGAGCTCGCGGCCCTTGTTGGACTCGGTGTTGGTGTAGAACACGAAGCCCGCCTCGTCGAAGCCCTTGAGCAGCACCATGCGCACGTTCGGCAGCCCCGTCTCGTCGACGGTGGCGAGCGCCATGGCGTTGGGATCGTTGGGCTCGGATGCGCCCGCCTCGGCGAGCCAGTCGCGAAACAGCGCGAACGGCTCGGCGGCCTCGGTAAAGTCACCGGCTTTTAACCCTTTCACGGTCAAATCCTCGACTGTGGATGTCAGGTATCGGGTGGAGCGGCGCGTGAGGCACGCCTTGACGCGACGGGTGTACAGGATGGAGCGCGGGGGAGTCGACGGCGGGCGCGTCGCAGGCGCGGGCGTCGTGCTCCTGCTCGGGCTGATGCTGGGCGGTTGCGCGGTGTCGATGCCGATCACCTCCCTCCTGGATCGGGACACCACGGGCTCGATCTCCCAGAAGCCCGTCTCCCCGCTCTCGCCCGATCTCGGGCCCGAGGACTGGCGGCGCGCCAAGGCGGCCCTCGCGGTCGCCCTCGATCCCCAGGGCAACGGCGCCGCCGTGAACTGGGAGAATCCCGAGACCCGCCAGAAGGGCACCTTCGCGCCCGTGGGCGCGCCCTTCGTGAAGAACGACCTCGTCTGCCGCGCCTTCCTGGCCTCGGTCGCCGCCGGGGAGGAGCCGCGCTGGCTTCAGGGCAGCGCCTGCCGGCCCACCGGGGGCGAGTGGACGATCCAGGACGTGAAGCCCTGGCGCAAGCCCGCGTGAGAGCCCGGAGCCGGCGCTCGGCCCGTCCCGGCGGCGGATCCTGCGGCGGGTCTGTTGCGCTTCGGCAACACCCTTCCCATATGGTGCCCAGCCCCTCGCGGCCCGCCCGCGACGTCCCGCGGCATTGGATGACAGCCCATGCGTGACCCCTACGACGTGCTCGGCGTGCCCCGCTCGGCCAGCGAGGCCGAGATCAAGAAGGCGTTCCGCCGGCTCGCCAAGGCCCACCACCCGGACCAGAACCAGGACGACCCCAAGGCCACCGCCCGTTTCTCCGAGGTGAACCAGGCCTACGAGATCCTGGGCGACGCCGCCAGGCGGGCGCAGTTCGACCGCGGCGAGATCGACGGGGAGGGCAAGCCGCGCTTTCGCGGCTTCGAGGGCTTCGGCGGCGGCCGCGAGGGCGCCGGCCGGGCGGGCGGCTTCGGGTTCGGCGCGCGCGGGCGCGGCGCGGGCCCCGGCGGTGGGGGCGAGGACATCTTCTCGCATATCTTTGGCGAGGCCTTCCGGGCCGCCGAGGGGCGCGCGGGCGCGGGCACGCGGGCCCGGCCGGGCACGAGCCGGGGCGAGGACGTCGCCGTGACGCTCACGGTCACGATCGAGGACATCGCGGCGGGCGCGAAGAAGCGCGTGACCCTGCCGGGCGGGCGCGAGTTCGAGGTGACCCTGCCCACCCCCGTGACCGACGGGCAGGTGATCCGCCTGCGCGGCCAGGGCGAGGAGAACCCCTTCGGCGAGCCCGGCGACGCGCTCCTCACGCTGAGGATCGCGCCCCATCCCCGCTTCACGGTGGAGGGCGCCGACCTGCGGGCGCGGGTGCCCATCGCCCTCGACGAGGCGGTGCTCGGCGCCGCCGTGCGGGTCCCGACCCTCTCGGGCGAGGTGGAGATGAAGATCCCGCCCATGACGAGCTCGGGCCGGACCTTCCGCCTGCGCGGCAAGGGCCTGCCGACCCGGGGCGGGAGCGGCGACCTCTACGCGGTCGTCGAGATCCGCCTGCCCGACGGGCCGGACGAGGAGCTCGTGGCCTATGCCAGGAAGCGGCGCAGCGCGCGGGTGGAGGGCTGATCCCGCGGGGCCGACGGCGACCGGTGCGCTCCCGCGCATGACTCCCTTGCGCGGGCCCGGCTTGCTCTTTCGCGCCCCCGCTTTAAGACGGGCCCCCGTCATCGGCAGGGCCCCCTCATGATCCTCGGCATCTCGGCGACCGAGCTCGCCTTCCTGGCCGTCGCCCTGCTGGCCGCGGGCGCGGTGACGGGGCTTCTCGCGGGCGTCTTCGGGGTCGGGGGCGGCGCCGTGATCGTGCCCGTCCTCTACGAGCTGTTCCGGCTGACGGGCGTGCCGGAGGAGGTGCGCATGCCGCTCTGCGTCGGCACCTCGCTCGCCGTGATCATCCCGACCTCCATCCGCTCCTTCAACGCCCATCGGGCCCAGGGCATGGTCGACCTCTCGATCCTGCGGCGATGGGCGGTGCCGGTGGTCGCCGGCGTCGCGATCGGCAGCCTGGTGGCCCGCTACGCCCCGGCGGACCTGTTCAAGGCCGTCTTCGTCCTCGTGGCGGGCATCTCGGCGGTGCGCCTGCTCTTCGGGCGCGACGGTTGGCGGCTGGGGACCGAGCTGCCGGGACGGGTCCTGATGAATCTCTACGGCCTGGTGATCGGCGTGCTCTCGGCCCTGATGGGGATCGGCGGCGGCCAGCTCTCCAACCTGTTCATGACCTTCTACGGCCGCCCCATCCACCAGGCGATCGCGACGTCCTCGGGACTGGGGCTGCTGATCTCGGTCCCCGGCGCCATCGGCTACGTCTATGCCGGCTGGCCCAAGGCCGCGGCCTATCCCGACGTCGCCGCGATCCAGCCGCCGCTGGCGCTGGGCTATGTCTCGCTCATCGGCTTCGCGCTGTTCGTGCCCACCAGCGTCTGGACGGCGCCCATCGGCGCCCGTCTCGCGCACCGCCTTTCCAAGCGCCGCCTCGAGGTCGCCTTCGGGATCTTCCTCGTGATCGTGTGCGCCCGCTTCCTCTGGAGCCTCGTGACCTGAGCCGCGGCGCGGGCCGCTACTTCTTGGCCAGGACCTCGATGTCGCGGTTCAGCCCGCTCTCGACCTTGAACTCGCGCGTGTAGACCTGCCCCTCGTGGCGGGCGATGAGCACGTACTCGCCCTCGGCTAGGGTGAGCGACGGGAAGGCGCCGATGGCCTCGCGGATCACGTCGCCGCCCGGCGTCAGCACCGAGAAGGCGGTGCCCGCGAAGGCCTCGCCGCCGGCCTGGGCGACGAGCTTCAAGGTCACGGTCGCGGCGCGGTGGTTGAGGGTCGCCTCCGTGACGACGCCCGCCTCGACCTTCAGGTCGGCCCGCATGATGGCGTTGGTGTCGCCGAAGTTCGAGACCACGTGATAGGTGCCCTCGGGCAGGCGGATGAGCTCGTCGCCGCGCACCCCGCGCACCACGAGGCGGCCTTCCGCGTCCGTGCCGATGGGCACGTAGACCGCGAAGGAGAGCTGCGCCGCCGGGATCGGCGCGTCGCCCACCGCGCCCTTCAGGCGCAGCGCCCCGGCGCTGATCGCGAGCCGCTCCTCGCGGTCGCTCCATTGCAGCGCGACGCGCCGCCAGTCGCTCGCGAAGCCGTAGGCCGCGTGCACGATGTAGCTGCCCGGCGGCAGGGGCAGGCGCGGCGAGGCCTCGTCGGAGCGCGTCACGAGCACGGGCGGAGCGCCGTCCCCCCGGTCCTCGAAGACGCGCCAGGTGACCCCGGAGCGGATCGGCTCGCCGCGCCCGGCGAAGGTCGCCGAGAGGGCGAGCGCGCCGAAGGCGGGCGCCGCCGAGGCCGGGGGCGCGGCGGGCGCCTGGGCCGAGGCCGCGCCGGGAGCCGCAAGCAGCGCGAGGACGAGAAGGCGGGGCAGCATGGCGCGCGTCGGCCGGAGGAGCGGGATCAGCGGACCGCCTCCGGGGTCTCGGCGTCCCGCTCGACGAGGCCGGCGGCCGCCGCCACGAGGTTCCTCACCGACAGGGGCCGGAAGCGGAACTCCACGACGTGACGGCCGGGCTCGACCTCCACGCCCCTGAAC
>DASPJU010000737.1:0-11348 GCA_035628475.1 Salinarimonas sp.
CCCGCATCGGCACCCTCGCGAACACCCCCGACGTGGCGCGCATCCGGGCCGACGAGACCCTGCGGCGCGATCTCGTGGCCTATCTGCGGGGGAACGTCGACGCGATCGACGAGGGCGTCCATGCCTTGCCGGAGCGCTTCCAGGCCACGCGGGCCCTGTCCTACTCCACCTTCGGCTCGGCGCGGCTCGGCAACCGGCCCTTCGCCGAGATCCTTACCCCGGAGGACCTCGCGGGCCTCGACCTCGGGCGGCTGCGCCTCGCCCGCACGCCGCGGGCCCTCGTCGAGCGGCTCGACAACGGGACGTGCCAGGGCTGCCACCAGGCGGGCTCGACGGCGGGCTTCCATCTGCTCGGCCTCGACCGGCCCGACGCCTCGCGCCATAACCGCCTCGCGCTCGGGGTCTCGCCCCACATGCAGGCGGAGGTCGCCCGCCGGGCGTCCTATGTCGCGGCGCTGGCGCGGGGAGCCGAGCCGAGCCGGTTCCGCCCGCTCTCCCTCGCCCCCGCCGCCGACTGGTCGGGCCCGCGCCCGGCCTATCGCCCGGCCGGCACCGGCGCGGCCTGCCTCGGCGAGCAGGCGCGCGCCCTCGTCGGCGAGGGCTGGGATTGCGGACGCGAGGAGACCTGCGAGATGGTCGCGCGGAACCCCCGCCTCGGGGTCGAGTACGGGCAATGCATGCCCAAGCGCGAGGTGACGGGGATCGCCTGCCAGTCGGGGCGCGTCGCCACGGGGGCGACGCCGACCGCCGACCGGATGGTGCTCCTGCGGCGCCTCAACAGCACGGCCGAGCGCGCCTCGCCCACCGCCTATACCTGCCGCCCGCCCCGGATCGGGGTCCCCGGTGGGCTCGCCTATCGCCAGTGCTCGGACGCGGATCGCGCCTTCACGGCATTCCAGCGGGCCGGGGACGGGCCGATGCCGGCCGAGATCTGCGCGCTCGCCGGCGGCAGGACCTTCGACCGGTGCGTCGCCTCGGGGGATGCCCCGTCGTGCCTGGCGGATTCGGTCCAGCGGGGCATGCGCCCGGCCTGCGGTCGCGACCGGGGCTGCCGGGAGGACTTCGTCTGCCAGGCGCTGCCCGACGACCTGCCGCATCGCGAGCGCGCGGGCGAGGGCGTGGGCTACTGCTCGCCGACCTATTTCGTGTTCCAGATGCGCCTCGACGGGCACCCGGCGCCCTGAGCGCCCGGCCCGTCGGCGGCATAGGCATCCGACGTGTCGTGGGAAGAGCGGGGTCCGGACCCGATGGCCGAGACGACGCCCCGGTCCGGAACGCCCCATGACGGGCGGGCAGGGCCGGCCGTGCGCCCCGCCCGCGAGTGACGATCGGGCGAGGCGCACGGCCGACGGGGCGGCTGCGTCACATGGCGTTGGGCAGGATCGCGATGTCGCGCACGTCGCCGGCGCCCTCGACCCGGCCGGCCTCGGTCGCCTTGCCGGAGGCGAGGTCGACCCGGTACAGCGTGCCGCCGGCCATGAGCCATGCGGAGTTGTTGCCCTGGCCGTCGGACGCGATGTCGAAGGCGACGCGCTCCGCCTTCATGCCGAGCATGCCGACCGTGTTGAGGACGCCGTCGTTCGGGGGCGCCTGGCGGAGGAGCGCGCCGCCGGCGTCGATGTCGAACAGCGTGGTTTCCTTGGTGCCCTTCACGGAGTTCGTGTAGGCGCCGGCCACCACGCGGGCGGTCTGGCCCTTCATCTGGTCGGCGTCGGCGAAGCGAAGCTGCCCGTCCTTGGTGACCTTGCCGTCGTCCACGTTGGCGCGCAGGTTCGTGCCGTCCGCGCCGATGATGCGCAGCCGGTCGGCCGCGGGGTTGAAATCGATCGTCGCCATGGTGCCGGGGGCCAGCATGGTCTCGAGCTTCGCCTTCGTGGTGGCCTTGCCGGACTGGACGTCGATCGTCGCCACGGTGCCGTCCTCGGCGACGCCGTAGAGCATGCCGTCGGCGGGGCGCACGTCGATGCCCACGAGCCGCCCGACGCCTGCGATCTTCACGGTGCGCTGGACCTTGCGGGCGCCGGCGTCGATCACGGCGAGGGTGTCGTCGCCCACGAGAGCCGCGACGGTCTGGGCCTGCGCGGAGCCGGCCCATGCGGAAGCGGCGAGGGCGGCGGCAAGAAGGGCGGTCGTCTTCATGGCTGTTCTCCTCGAGTGCGGACGGCGTCGAGGCCGTCGGGACCATTACCCGCGAGCGCCCCCCCTGGATGCGGCCGGGGCGAAAAAACCTGACCTTGGGTCATCCACCGGCCCCGCTCCCGTGTATGCTGCACGTCAGGCGGAGGGTCCGACGTGCAGATGCGTGTCCCGAGGGCGGACGAGATCGCGATCAACGCGAACGCGGCGTTGCTGGCCTGCGCGGCCGGCGACCGAGCGGCGCTGCGCGTCCTGTACGACAGCGAGGCGCCGCGCATGATCGGAGTCGCGCTGCGCGTGCTGCGCCGGCGCGCGCTGGCCGAGGAGGCGGTGCAGGACGCCTTCGTCCAGATCTGGCGCAAGGCCGCGAGCTTCGATCCCACGCGGGGGGACGGACGGACCTGGATCTATGCCATCCTGCGCAACCGCGCCCTCAACATCCTGCGCGGCGAGAGCCGGACCGATCTCGTCGACGATTTCGCGCCGATGGAGCTCGCGAGCGAGGAGGACGATCCCGAGACCCTCGTCACCAAGCTCTCGGAGGCCGGCGCCCTGAGGCGCTGCCTCGAGCGCCTCGACGGCGAGCGGCGCCAGGCGATCCTGCTCGCCTATGTGCACGGCCTCTCCCACGGCGAGCTCGCCGGGCGCATGGGCGTGCCGCTGGGCACGGCGAAATCATGGATCCGGCGCAGCCTCGGAACCTTGCGGGAATGCCTCGGATGACCCGGATCGACCCCGAACTCGACCGGTTGGCGGGCGAGCATGTCCTGGGCCTCCTCACGGGCGAGGAGGAGGCGCGGGCGGAAGCGCTCATCGACGAGGACGACGGCTTTCGCCGCGCCGTCGCCTATTGGCGCTTGCGCCTGGGGGAGCTCGACGATCTGGCCGAGCCCCATGCGCCGTCCGACGGCCTGTGGTCGCGCATCGAGGCGGACCTGGGCGAGGCGCCGGCGCGGCAGGCCGCCGAGATGGCGCCCGTCCTGGTCTCGGACCGGGCGGGAGCGCTCTCCGCGCTCTGGCGCAGCCTCGCCTTCTGGAGGGCGGCGGGGCTTGCCGGAGCGCTCGCCCTGCTCCTGCTCGCGATCGGCCTTCCGGCCCTGTGGCCGAGCACCGAGCGGCCGGTTTTCGTCGCCGTCCTGATGACGGAGGCGAACCAGCCGGCGGCCGTCGTGAACGCCTTCGGCGACGGGCGGGCCGAGCTCATCCCGATCCACGCCGTCGACGTCCCGCGGGGCCGGGCGCTGGAGGTCTGGACCGTGGCGGATCCCGGCCAGGGCCCCGTCTCGATCGGCCTTCTCGACCGGGCGCGCACGATCCGGCTCAATGTCGGCGCGCTGCGCAAGCCGGGCGCGGACCAGTTCTTCGCGGTCTCGCTCGAGCCCGAGCACGGCTCGCCCACGGGCAAGCCGACCGGGCCGGTCCTGATGAAGGGCGTGGCGAGCCCGACGCTGTAGCGGCCAGCCCTAGATCCGGCGCGCCGTGAAGGTCATGCGCGCCGGGTTGTGACCCATGTTGCTCTCGCGGCGCTCCGCCGCGAAGCCGGCCCGCTCCAGGATGCCGAGCATACCGCTCCCTGTGTAGTGCGCGAGCCCGAGGCGGGCGCGCAGCTTGCGGTAATCGGACAGGGCGGTGCGGGCGAGGCCGGTCAAGGCGGCGACCAGGAACCCGCCGCGCCAGCCGAACCGCAGCAGGGCGGCGGCGTCGGTGAGCGGGCTGACGTCGGGGGGGATCACGTCGGCGACCACCAGCAAGGCGCCGGGCTTGAGCTTGGCGTGCCAGAGACGCAGGGTCGAATCGAGCTCCGCGCGACTCAGGTACTGGACCAGGGAGTTCGCCACCACGAGGTCGAGGCTCGCGTCGGGCAGGTCGGCGAGGGCTTCGGGCGCGAGGACCTCGATCTTGGGCACGGCGCGGAAGCGCTCGGCGAGGCGCTCGCGCACCAGGGGAGCGCCGTCGCACAGATAGAGGCGGGAGCAGGCTTTCGCGACCCGATCCGCCTCCAGGGCCTCGCCGCAGCCATGGTCCAGGACCGCGGCGTCGGGCGACGGGACGAAGGCCAGGACGTCGTCGGCGACGCCACGGTAGTGAAGCGCCCTGTGGCGCTCGCTCGCGTAGATCGGCGTGTCTTGGTTCCAGAAATCGCGCCAGGTGCTCACGCGGGGGTCTCCATGCGCGGGCACCTGACCCGCGCTCGCGCGGCCCGTCAAGTCGCCTGGAGCCCGTGCGATGCACATGGAAACGTCGGACAGGCTCTCGGTTCCTGGTTCGACGCATGTCCTCGCCCAGGCCCGGTGCCTCCGTCTCCTGGGCGCGGCCTAGCGGACCTGGATCCGCTGGAGATGGGCGATCAGGGCGTCGATCTCCTCCGGGGCGAAGGAGAGCTCGGGCATCTGGATGCCTTCGTGGCTCACGGTGATCCCCTCCGCGAGGGCTTCCTGCAGGTTCTCGACGGGATAAAGCCGCCCGAGTTCGCGGAAGGGCGGCGCGGCCGCGACGGGGCTGTCGCCGGCCCGTCCAACCGCGTGGCAGGCCGCGCAGTGCCGCTGCGCCAGGGCCTCGCCCGCCTGCGGGTCCGCCCCCAGCGCAAGCCCGGCCGCGAGCAGGGCCGCCAGCGCGAGCGGCCCGCGCATCAGAAGGCGAGCCGCAGGGCCGAGACGGCGCGGTCGACCGCGAGATAGAACATCATGAAGGCCACGGCGCCGGCGACCGCGAACTCCGCCACGAGATGCGTGCGGATCCTGGTCGCGAACAGCATGTCGCGGGCGAAGAGGACGGCGAGCCAGGCCACCGTCATCAGGAGCGGGAAGCCGAACAGGTAGGTCCAGGTGCTCTCGACCTTGTAGGACGAGGGGTCGATCAGGAAGGCGAGGTTGCGCACCCAGGGGGCGTACAGGCTCGCATAGAGCGAGGTCAGCCAGGCCGCCACGGTCGCGGCGCCGAAATGGAGCACGAACGCCTTGTGCAGGCGCAAAAACTCGGCCGCCGACTGATCCGTACGCACCATGATGGAACCCCCCTGGTCTGCCGGGCGTTATCTTGCCCACGAAAAGACGAAGACCGGGTTAGCCCGATTTGGGCGAAGGGCGCAACAGGACGACTACGGACGCAGGGGCGCGGGAAAGCTCGGCTGTACGTGACGGTCTCCCGGGCCCCGCGCATCGCAGGGGCCCGCAACACCGGCGGTCAAGCCCGCTTCTCGCCCTCGATGAGCTCGACGAAGCGCGCGAAGAGATAATGGCTGTCGCGCGGGCCCGGCGAGGCCTCGGGATGGTACTGGACCGAGAAGGCGGGCCGATCGGTTAGGCGGATGCCGCAATTCGAGCCGTCGAAGAGCGAGACGTGGGTCTCCTCCGCGTTGCCGGGCAGGGTCCCAGGATCGACCGCGAAGCCGTGGTTCATCGACACGATCTCGACCTTGCCGGTGGTCTTGTCCTGCACCGGATGGTTCGCGCCGTGGTGGCCCTGGTGCATCTTCATGGTGCTGGCGCCCACCGCCAGGCCCAGCATCTGGTGGCCCAGGCAGATCCCGAAGGTGGGGACCCGGCGCTCCAGGAGCTGACGGATCACCGGCACCGCGTACTCGCCCGTGGCGGCGGGATCGCCCGGCCCGTTGGACAGGAAGACGCCGTCGGGCCGGAGCGCCAGGATGTCCTCCGCGGCGGCCGTGGCGGGCACCACCGTGACCTTGCAGCCGGCCCGCGCCAGGAGCCGCAGGATGTTGCGCTTCACGCCGTAGTCGATCGCCACCACGTGGTGGGGCGCGGCGCCCTGCCGGCCGTAGCCGCGGCCGAGCTCCCAGGGGGTCTCGTCCCATTCGTAGCGCTGCGAGCCCGTCACCATGGGCACCAGGTCGAGGCCCGCCATGGAGGGCAGGCCCGCCGCGCGGCTCTTCAGGCCCTCGATGTCGAAACGGCCTTGCGGGTCGTGGGCGATGACCGCGTTGGGCATGCCGCGCTCGCGGATGAGCGCGGTGAGCGCCCTCGTGTCGATGCCCGAGAGCCCGACGATGTCCCGGCTCTTGAGCCAGGCGTCGAGGTCGCGCGACGCGCGCCAGTTGGACGGGTCCGTGATGGGGGCGGCCAGGATCGTGCCGCGCACGCCCGACGAACCCGCGAGGTTGACGGTCTCGACGTCCTCCTCGTTGGCGCCCACGTTGCCGATATGGGGGAAGGTGAAGGTGACGATCTGGCCCGCGTAGGACGGATCCGTCAGGATCTCCTGGTAGCCCGTCATGGAGGTGTTGAAGCAGACCTCGCCGTCCGCCACGCCCACCGCGCCGATGCCGTAGCCCTCGAGCACGGTGCCGTCCTGGAGCACGACCACGGCGGTCGCGCGCGGCTCGTCCCAGCCGGGGGTCGACCCCTTGCCCTGATCTTGCAGCATGGCCCTGATCCGTTCTAAGCCGGGCGCAGCCCGAGGCGGCCCATCGGGGCCGCAAGGGCGGCCCGCGCGTGTCCCGCGCTCACTTAAGGGGCCGCCCGCCCACCGTCAACGATCGGAGACCCCATGTCCCTGCGCGACCGCTTCACCCAGGACCTCAAGGAGGCCATGAAGGCCGGGGACAAGGGCCGGCTCGGCACGGTCCGCCTCATCCAGGCGGCCCTCAAGGAGAAGGACATCGAGGCGCGCGGCGCCGGCCGCGAGGCCGCAGGCGACGAGGAGATCATGGGGCTCCTGCAGAAGATGGTGAAGCAGCGCCAGGAATCGGCGGGCATCTACGAGCAGAACGGCCGCCCGGAGCTCGCCGCCACCGAGCGCGCCGAGATCGCGGTCATCCAGGGCTACCTCCCCAAGCAGATGGACGAGGCCGAGACGCGCGCCGCGATCGAGGCCGCCATCGCCGAGACGGGCGCCGCCTCCATGAAGGACATGGGCAAGGTCGTGGGGGCGCTGCGGGGCAGGTACGCGGGCGGGATGGATTTCTCGAAGGCGAGCGCGCTCGTGAAGGAGATGCTGCCGAAGGGTTAGGTCGCTCCTCCCCACTCCCCGTGCGGGGGAGGGGAGGGCGGGTCATGCCACCGCCTCCCGGAACTCCGGCACGTCGAGGGGCTGGCCCTGCCGATCCGCGAAGGCGACGTAATCCATCTTGAGCACCTCCTCGAACAAGGCGGGGCTCGTGATCGTCATGCGCCGGCCGCGGTCGAGGACCAGGAGGGCGAAGCCGGCGCGCAGATGGGGCCGCAGCAGGTCGGGGATCGCCGAGCGCTTCCAGGCCTCCGGCTTGCCCGGGTCGACGAAGAGCACGATCGCGCGCTCGACGGGATCGCGGTGGAAATAGGCGCCCGCCTCGAGCGGGTGGGGGATGCGGTTGCGGTCCGGCCCGTCGCTCAGCCGTGCCTGGAGATAGGCGCAGGCATAGGCGCCGCAGGCGGCGGGGCGCTCCGGCCGGCCGAAGATGCCGCAGCCCGCGTTCTCGATGTGGCGACAGGGCCGGTACATCGGCTTGTCCAGCGCCCCGATCTCGGGCAGCGAGCAGCATAGGGTACAGGTGCGGCAATGCGACACCCGGTCCCCGTTCAGCTTCCGCCGCTTCGCCTCGCCCATGGGGCCCTCCATCCGTCGCGGACCATGGCGGGCCGAAGCGTCAATGTCCACTTCATCGGTTTGCGCTACCAATGCGCTACGAGCCCGACCTTGGCGGCTCGCCGTGCGTTGGCTCGTAGGCTACAATAGGACGCCATGCGCTACCCCCCCGACCTCCTCGACGAGATCCGCGCCCGGCTCCCGGTTTCGAGCGTGGTCGGCAAGCGCGTGCGCCTGAAGAAGGCGGGGCGGGAGTGGAAGGGGCTGTCGCCGTTCCAGCCCGAAAAGACGCCGTCCTTCTTCGTCAACGACCAGAAGGGCTTCTACCACTGCTTCTCGTCGGGCCAGCACGGCGACATCTTCACCTTCGTGATGGAGACCGAGGGGCTGTCCTTCCCCGAGGCCGTGGAGCGGCTGGCGGGCGAGGCTGGCGTCGCCCTCCCGAAGCCCGACGCGCGCAACGAGGCGCAGGAGCGGCGCCAGCGCGACCTCTACGACGTGGTGGAGGCGGCGGCGCGCTGGTTCGAGGGCCAACTCCAGGCCGCCCGGGGCAAGGGCGCGCGGGACTATCTCGCCGGGCGCGGCATCGCGGACAGGACCCAGGCCGAGTTCCGCATGGGCTTCGCGCCCGACGAGCGCACGGCGCTGACGACGCATCTGCGGGCCTTAGGCGTCGCGGACGACCAGATCGTCGAGGCGGGGCTCGCCATCCGCCCGGACGACGGGCGTCCCATCTACGACCGCTTCCGCGGCCGCCTGATGATCCCCATCCAGGACCTGAAGGGCCGCGTCGTCGCTTTCGGGGGGCGCGCCCTGGCGCCGGACCAGCAGCCCAAATATCTCAACTCCCCCGAGACGCCCCTCTTCGAGAAGGGCCGCCTCGTCTTCAACGGGCACCGGGCGCGCGCCGCCGCGCACCAGGCCAAGGCCGTGATCGTGGTCGAGGGCTATCTCGACGCCATCGCGGTGTCGCAGGCGGGGCTCAAGGCCGTGGTGGCGACGCTGGGCACCGCCTTCACGGAGGAGCAGATCGCCGCGCTCTGGCGCTTCGCTCCCGAGCCGGTGATCTGCTTCGACGGCGACAAGGCCGGGCGCGCCGCGGCCTTCCGAGCCATCGACCGCATCGTGCCGGCATTGAGGACGGGGTTCACCTTCCGCTTCGCCTTCCTGCCGGCGGGGCAGGATCCGGACGACCTCATCCGGTCCGGGGGGCTCTCGGCCTTCGAGGAGGCGGTGGCGGGCGCGCAAGGCTTCTGGGACGTGCTGTGGACCCGGGAGGTCGAGACGGCGCGGCTCGACACCGCGGACGGGCAGGCGGTGTTCGAGCGGCGCATCAAGGAGCTCGTGGCGGCCATCCCCGACGAGACCCTGCGGCGCTCCTACGAGTCGATGTCGCGGGCCCAGCTCAAGGACTTCCTCTGGTCGCTCAACCGTCAGCGGGCCGTCTCCCGCCGGCAGGCGCCGGCGGCCGGCGCGACGACCCCGCTCCAGGCCGACCTCGCCGGGGCCGAGTCGGGCCGGCATCTGGGGATCGAGCGCATCCTGGTCGGGCTGTGCGTGCACCACCCGGCCTTGCTCGATCAGCGGCGCGAGGCGATCGCGCAGCTGCGCTTCCGCGGCCTGTGCGAGGGCGTGGCCCTGCACGACCTCGTGGGCGAGCTCCTGCGCATCCTCGACGACTACGAGGTGGGCGAGCCCGGCGTGTTCTATGCCTGGGCCGGCGAGGCCTTCCAGCCGGCGCTGGAGGCGGTGCACGGGCGGGCTCGCACCCTCGAGGCGGGCACCGAGCTCCCCTCCGGCCACAACCTCCTGGCGCGGCTGCCTGTCCTGCAGTTCGGCGTTCCCGACACCTTCGTGCAGGCCTGTTTCGCGGCGCTCTACGAGCGCCTGTGGCTGCGCGACCTGGAGGAGGAGCAGGAGGAGGTGCTGGCGGCACTGTCGCAGACGCCGACCGAGGCGGCCGAGGAGCGCTTCCTGGTCCTGCGCAAGACGATCCAGGACGTGCGGGAGCGGTGCGCGCACGTGGAGCTGGAGCTGGCCGAGGAGGCGGCGCATTACCGCGCGGCCGGGCCGCTGCCCTTCCGCATCGCCGCCGACCCTCGCGGCATGGCGGCCGCCAAGGCGCCCCCGGCCGCCGCGGAGTGATTCGCGTCCGGCGGGACCGTCATCCCGGCCTGAGCCGCGGCGGCGTCGGACGAGGGCAGGGGAGGGCAGGGGAGGGCGGGCTGATTCGCCGCATAAGCCCTTGTCCGGATTCAAATACCTGCTCCCGCCCAGCTTGACGAGCCTTGCATCCCTGGTTCATCACGCTACATAAACCCTTTCGGACGGCAGGACGGGCTGGCCGGGGACGAGAGCGCATGCCGCATGGTCGGCAGGGGGCCGAGGCCCGCTCGTCCCGCGCCAGGCGCCGCCGGACGGCAGGGACCAAGGCTTCCACGAGGGCCGCGGAGGCGCGGCGCGTCGTGCGTGTCCGTGCGGCGGACGGGCCGGGCTTCACGGCGGCGGGTCTGGTCCCGGGGGATGGTTAACGGTTCGACAAGCGGATTGAGTGTCTGATCGCCGCAAACCGGGTCGGGACGGGCGGGCGCGTCGCCCGCGTCCCGCGTCCGGAGCGGCGGCGGCTTCAAGCCGGTTCAGGCGCGGCGGGCCCGCGCGGAGTGCGAAGATCCATGGCGACCAAGGCGACCGAACGCGACGAGACGGAAGCGGCTCCCGAGGCGCAGGCCGACGGGCCTCTGCTCGACCTCACGGATGCGGGCGTCCGCAAGATGATCAAGGCCGCCAAGAAGCGCGGCTGGGTCACGCATGACGAGCTCAACGAGGTGCTCCCGCCCGAGGAGTTCACCTCCGACCAGATCGAGGACGTGTTCGCCCAGCTCTCCGAGATGGGCATCACCGTGGTCGATGCGGAGGAGAACGAGGAGGGCCAGGCGGAGGCCGACGGCGCCGCCGACACGGCCGACGACGAGCCCGACGGCGAGGCGGAGCCGAGCCCCGCCCGCGCGGTCGCGGTGCGCCCCGAGACCACGAAGGAGCCCACCGACCGCACGGACGATCCCGTGCGCATGTACCTGCGCGAGATGGGCTCGGTCGAGCTCCTGTCGCGCGAGGGCGAGATCGCGATCGCCAAGCGCATCGAGGCCGGCCGCGAGGCGATGATCGCGGGGCTGTGCGAGAGCCCGCTCACCTTCCAGGCCATCATCATCTGGCGCGACGAGCTCGTCGAGGGCCGGGTGCTGCTGCGCGACATCATCGACCTCGAGGCGACCTACGCCGACCCGGAGGGCAAGGGCACGGCCGTCGAGGCGCTGCCAGGCGTGCCCGGCGTGCCGGCCGGGGACGCGCTCGACGAGGCCGAGCCTCCCGTTCCCCCCGAGGGCGGGGACCTGGACGAGGACGACATGGAGAACAACGTCTCCTTGTCGGCCATGGAGGCGGAGCTCAAGCCCCGCGTCCTCGAGACCTTCGACCGCATCGCCGACAACTACAAGAAGCTGCGCCGGCTCCAGGTGGAGCATGTCGAGCAGCGGATGCAGAACAAGCAGCTCACGCCGGCTCAGGAGCGCAAGTACAAGAAGCTCAAGGAGGAGATCGTCGCGGACGTGAAGTCCCTCTCCTTGAACGCCAACCGCATCGAGGCCCTGGTCGAGCAGCTCTACGACATCAACAAGCGGCTCATCTCCTAT
>DASPJU010000738.1:0-6232 GCA_035628475.1 Salinarimonas sp.
GCCAGCGTCGGGTTGGTCTCGTTGCGCTCGATCTGGCTGATGATGGACTTGGCGACGCCCGACTGCTCCGAGAGCTCGGAGAGGGAGAGGTTGTAGGCCTTGCGCAGCCGCTGGACCGTCTTGCCGAGATTGCCCGAGAGCAGCTGCGCTCCCGCCTCGAGCTCCCGCTGCCGCTCCTTGCCCTCGATGGCCATGCTGACGCGCCTGTTCTTGGTCCGGCAAAACGGACAGGTGTTTGGGATGACGAACGCACCTTGCCGGAGGCGGAGGGGGGATTCAAGGCCACTATCTTCTCTCCCCACCGGGCGGGGAGAGGTGATGAGCGTCAGCCCCGCGCCAGCGCCCGGGCCATGTCGGCGGACAGCGCCGACCAGGCCCGCGTCTCGGCCTGGGCGGCGGCGTAGCTCTCGACGATGCGCCGGGCCAGGGGCGAGGAGCCGGCGATCTCGGCCACGAGCTCGCCCGAGACGCGCCGCGCCGCCTCCAGGATGGGCCGGGGGAAGGCCTCCAGCGTCACGCCCCCGCGGCCGAGAATGTCGGTGAGCGCCGTGGCGTTGCGCCGGTGCGCGTCGGCAAGCCCCAGGCCGTGCTCGGCCCGGCAGGCCTCGGCGACCACCGCCCTGAGGTCGTCGGGGAGTGCCGACCAGGCGGGAAGCCCGATCAGCGCCTCGCTGGCGCCGTTGGGCTTGGCGAAGCCCGGAGCGTAGTAGAAGGGCGCGTGGCGCTGGAGGCCGGTCTCCAGGTCGGTGGCGGGCGCGAGGAACTCCGCGGCGTCGATGGAGCCGCGCTCCAGGGCCGGCAGGAGATCGCCCGCGGGGATCGTGGTCGGCACGGCGCCGAGCCGCGCATAGACCTCGGCGCCCAGCCCCGTGACGCGGATGCGCAGGCCCTTGAGGTCGTCGAGGCCCTCCAGCCGGCGCCGGAACCAGCCCCCCATGGACGGCCCCGTATTGCCGGCGAGGAACGGCTGGACGCCATGCGGGCGGTAGAGCTCCTCCCACAGGGCCTGCCCGCCCATCAGCTCGATCCAGGCCCCGTGCTCCACGGGGCCGAGGCCGAAGGGGACGGTGGTGAAGAACGAGGCGGCCGGCATCTTGCCCTGCCAGTAGAGCGCCGCGGTGTGGCCCATCTCGACCGTGCCGTTGCCCACCGCGTCCAGCACGGCGAGCGGGGGCACGATCTCGCCCGCCGCGAAGAGGTCAACCCGCAGGCGCCCCGCTGCCATGGCGTTGATCCGGTCGGCGACGCGCGCCGCCGAGACGCCCGGGCCGGCGCGGCCCTTGGGCCAGGAGGTCACCATCCGCCAGCGGATCGGCGCCCCCTGGGCGACGGCCGGGGCGGCGAGCGCGGTGGCGGCGAGCGCCAGCGCGGCGCGGCGGGTCGGCGTGCTCCTCCCCTCCCCCCGCGTGCGGGGAGAGGGCTCCGGCTGCGGACCGGCAGCCGGAGCGAGCGACCGAAGGGAGCGGGGGTGAGGGGGGGGCTCAGGATGGAGCGAACCAGGATGCGCCCCCTGACCCTCGCCCTTTGAGCTCGCCTCAGCCGCGGCAAGGGGGCTTCGGCCCTCTCCCCGCCCGCGGGGAGAGGAGACGCAACGGTCGTTCATCCCTACCACCACCGATGGAAGTGATGCACCGGCCCGTGCCCATGGCCGATCGCCAGGCGGTCGGAGGCCGCGATGGCGGACGAGATATAGGCCTTGGCGGACTCGACCGCGTCGAGGAGGGTCGCGCCCCGGGCAAGCCCCGCCGCGATGGCGGAGGACAGGGTGCAGCCGGTGCCGTGGGTGTTGCGGGTGGCGACCCGCACCCCCGTGAAGCGGTGCGCGCCGTCGGGCCCGACCAGCACGTCGACGCTCTGCGGGCCCGAGGCATGCCCCCCCTTCACGAGCACCGCCCGGGGGCCCAGCGCCAGGATGCGCTCGGCTTGAGCTCGCATGGCGTCCTCGGTCTCGGCCATGGGCTCGCCGAGGATCGCGGCGGCCTCCGGGAGGTTGGGCGTGACCACGAGGGCCATGGGGATCAGCGCGCGGCGCAGGGTCTCGACCGCCTCGGGGGCGAGCAGCGGGTCGCCGCTCGCCGCCACCATGACGGGATCGAGCACCACGGCGCCCGCCCCGTGCCGGGCCAGCCCCGCCGCGACCGCCTCGATCGCGCCCGGTCGCGAGAGCATGCCGATCTTCACGGCCCCCACCGCCAGATCCGAGAACACGCTGTCGATCTGGGCGCCGATGAAGGCGGGGGGCACGTCGTGGATGCCCTGGACGCCGCTTGTGTTCTGGGCGGTCAGCGCCGTGATCACGCTCGCCCCATAGACGCCGAGCGCCGAGAAGGTCTTCAGGTCCGCCTGGATGCCGGCGCCGCCGCTGGAATCCGAGCCCGCGATGGTGACCGCGATCGCCGTCATGTCATGCCCTCCTGGCCGCGAGCGCCCGGTCGACGATGCCCTTGAGCCGCCGCGCCGCGCCCGTCACGTCGTCCCTGTCGAAGAGCGCCGAGATCACGGCGATCCCGTCCGCTCCGGTCCCGATCACCGGGGCCGCGTTGGATTCGTCGATCCCCGCGATGGCGCCGAGCGGCAGGCCCGCCGGGCGGCCGGCCGCGAGAACGCGGGCGAGGCCGTCGAGGCCGATCGGCGGCTCGAGATTGCGCTTGCTCGCGGTGGCGAAGACGCCGCCGATGCAGCCGTAATCGACCGGGAGGCCCGTGAGCGCCTCGGCATGCGCGGGCGTCTTCAGGGTCACGCCGATGATCGCGGCTGGGCCGAGCCGGGCGCGTGCCTCGCGCGGGTCGACGTCGTCCTGGCCGAGATGCACGCCGTCGGCGCCCGCCGCCGCCGCGACGTCGACCCGGTCGTTGACCAGGAGCGGCACGCCGGAGCCGGCGAGCGCCGCCTTGATGGCGCGGGCCTGCGCGAGGACCGCCTCGTCGGACCCGTCCTTGTCGCGCAGCTGGATCAGCGTGCAGCCGCCGGCCGCCGCCGCCGCGGCGAGGGCGGCCAGATCGCGCCCGCGGGCGTTGGCCGGGCCGAGAATGCCGTAGAGGCGCAGATCCACGGGGTTCATGACAGCCTCGCGCGGGCCGCGATCGCGGACGCGTCGAGGGCGTCGAGCGCGTCGAGGAAGGCGGCGGGATAGGAGCCCGGGCCGCGGGCGGTCTCGCCCGCGACCTCGCCCGCGACGCCGAGCACGAGGAGGCCGCAGGCCGCTGCGAGCCACGGATCGGGCTCCAGGGCCGCGAAGGCGGCGAGCAGCGCGGTGCCTGCGCAGCCCATGGCCGTGACCCGGCTCATGAGGGGGTGGCCGTTGCCGATGCGCACGAGCCGCGAGCCGTCCGCGACCAGGTCGGTGGCGCCCGTGATCGCCACGACGGTCTCGTGCGCCACGGCGAAGACCGCGAGCGCCGCCGGGTTCGGCGGCTCGCCCATGAGGGCCTCGGCCTCCACGGCGTTGCAGCGCAGGATCGTGGGCCGGCCCGTGAGCGCCAGCCGCGCCAGCTCGAGACGCGGGGGCGAGGCCTCGACGAAGACGGGATCCAGCGCCCATGGCTTGCCCGCCGCCCGGCAGGCCGCGATGCACCAGGGGATGGCGGCCCGGCGCTCCGCGTCGAGGGTGCCCAGATTGACCAGCAGCGCGTCGGCCCGAGCCGTGAAGGCGGGCGCCTCGTCGGCCGAGACCGTGAGCGAGGGCACCGCCCCCGCCGCGAGCAAGAGATTGGCGGTCAGCACCCCCGCGGCCGCGTTGGTGATGGCGTGGATGCGCGGCTGGCGCGCGCGCAGCTCGTCGAGGAGCGCGCCCGCGCGGGCGATCGGATCGGTGGACGGGCTCATCGTCGCCTTCCCTTCGCCGGCATGACCCGGAGCAGGTTCGATGGGTTGGCGGCGTGGCGCCTCTCAGCCCGGACGGGCACCCCAAGGGATCTCGCCCGGGAGGTAGCGACGGGCGGGGCGCTTGGCAAGGGGGAGGGCTGCCGGCACCCTTCTCCCCCTTGTGCGGGAGATGCCCCGCAGGGGAGAGGGGGGTGCGCCGGTGCGAAGCGCCGGCGCCGCGACCGGATGATCAGCCTCGAGCCTCGCAGGACGCGTGGCGCGGCGCTGGCGCGCCGCACCCCCCTCTCCATCTCTCCCCCACAAGGGGGGAGAGGGATCATCGGTACGGTCGGCTCAGGCCGCTGGAGGTCGGTCGAGACGGGCACGCGCGTCCTCTCCCCCCTTGTGGGGGAGATGCCCCAAAGGGGCAGAGGGGGGTGCGCCGGTGCGGGGCAGCGGCGCCGCGACCGAACGAGCAGGCGATCACCTCGCAGGCGCGGAGCCAGCGGAGCCAGCGGAGCCCAGAACGCAAGAAACCCGGCCGAAGCCGGGTTCCAGGAGTCCGTGCCGCGAGGCCTACTTGCGTCCGCGCAGGGTGTCCTTGATGCCGCCGATGGTGTTCTGGACCTTGCCCTCGGTCTGATCCATCTTGCCCTCGGCCTGGGTCTTGGAATCGCCGGTGAGCTTGCCGATGCCTTCCTTGATCTTGCCCTTCACGTTCTTCATGCTGCCGTCGACGCGATCGTCGTCCATGTCCTGTCTCCTCATCGAGAAAGAATAAGCCGCCAGGGCAACGCGTCGCGGGAAAGCAGGGTTCCGCAAGCGCCGCCGCAACGGTATGGATCAGAACCGTTCGCCACCGGTACGATCCTCCCCATGCCGGACATTCACGAGCCCGATCCGCTGATCCTGACGCTCGCGCTCGACGCGACATCTTTCGCCTACTTCGACGGGCTCCGGCGCGAGCATTTTCCCCCTGAGCGCAACTTCATCCCCGCGCACCTGACCCTGTTCCACCACCTGCCCGGGTCGGAGCTGGCGCGGATCGTGGCGGACCTGCGCGCCGCGGCGGACCGCTCCGCCATCCCCCTCGCCGTCACGGGCCTGCGCCCGCTCGGGCGCGGCGTCGCCTTCGCCCTCGACTCTCCCCCGCTCGTCGCCTTGCGCCGGGATCTCGCCGATCTCTGGGCCGGCTGGCTCGGGCCCCAGGACCGGCAGGGCCTGCGCCCGCACGTGACGGTGCAGAACAAGGTGTCGGGGGAGCGGGCGGCGGCGCTCTTGGCGCGGCTGCACGCGGGCTTCGCGCCCTTCGAGGCACGGGGTGTCGGCCTCGACCTCTGGCACTATCGCGGCGGGCCCTGGGAGCGGGCGGGCGCCTTCCCCTTCGCGGCCTGATCCTCCAGCCGCTCCAGGAGGTCGACGCACAGCGCCCGGCGCTCGCCCGGATCCTCGGTCGGGCGGGCGAGGATCAGCCGGTCGTTGCGCCAGGCGAGGTCGGGGAGGAGGTCCGCCAGATGCGCCCCGGCCCCCGCCTCCGGCCGGAAGGTGAGCGCGACCGCCGCCGGCCCCGCGTCGATCCGGGCCACGCCGACGCGGCGGCACAGGACCTTGAGCCGCGTGAGGTCGATGAGCGCCGCCACCTCGTCCGGGTACGGGCCGAGCCGGTCGGCGATCTCCGCCTCCAGCGCCTCGACCTCCTCCGGTTCGCCCGCGCGGGCGAGCCGCGCATGCAGGTTGAGGCGCACCTCGGGCTCGGGGGCGTAGTCCTCCGGGATCGCGCCCTGGAAGCCGAGATTGAGCGCCGGCGTCCAGTCCTCGACGGGCTCGCCGCGCGCCGCGCGCAGCGCCCGCTCAAGGAGGTGCTGGTAGAGGCCGGTGCCCACCATCGTCACGTGGCCCGCCTGCTCCTCGCCGAGAAGCTCGCCGGCGCCGCGCAGGTCGAGGTCGCGGGCGCTGATCGCGAAGCCGGCGCCGAGCCGGTCGAGGGCCTCGAGCGTGCGCAGGCGCTTCAGCGTCGCCTCGGAGGGCTCGTCCGCCGGATCGGTGAGCAGGTAGCAGATGCCCCGCGCCCGCCCGCGCCCGACGCGCCCGCGCAGCTGGTGCAGCTGCGCCAGGCCGAAGCGGTCGGCGCGCCAGACCAGCATGGTGTTGGCGCGGGGCACGTCGAGGCCGCTCTCGATGATGGCCGTGGAGAGGAGCACGTCGCCCTCCCCTTCCGCGAAGCCCACCATGGCCTCGTCCATCGCCGCCGCCGGCATGCCGCCATGGGCCACCACCGCGCGCAGCTCCGGCGCGACCTCGCCCTTGACCTGCGCCACGAGCGCATCGGCGTTTTGCAGTGTCGATTCGAGGCTCGCGATCGCGCGGCGCACATCCTGCGCGAGCTGCTCGAACGGCACCTTCTGCAGGCGGCTCACGATGTTCTGCA